>NZ_JBEOVY010000028.1:0-36268 GCF_040295745.1 Saccharopolyspora sp. NPDC002686 | reverse complement strand
TACCTGGGCGCGACGTGCTTCATCCTGGAGTGCGACCGCAGCGTGATCCCGCACTACTGGCTGAACGTCAACGACACGGCGTTCCCGTTCCTGGCCACAGGCCGGGCAGACCACGTGCGGCAGCTTCTGCTCGCGGCAGGCGCCGTTGGAGCACTGCACCAGCGTCGGCGCCGAGGTCTTCCACTGCGACCGGCGGTGACGGGTGTTGGCCCGGGACATCTTGCGCTTCGGGACGGCCACGACTAGTTCTCCTCCTCGGTCCCGCCGAACCGCTCTTGCAGCGCGGCCCAGCGAGGGTCAATGGTCTCATGCGTGTGATCGGGGGCGAGTTCGGCCCACTTCACGCCGCACCCGGAGCACAGCCCCTGGCAGTCCGGCGAGCACAACGGTGCCGAGGGCAGCGACAGCAGCATCGCGTCCCGCACCACCGGTTCGAGGTCGATCAGGTCGTCCACGACCCGCTCCACCTCGTCGTCATCGCTGGTGGCGTCCGTGGCGCTGTCCGGGTAGGCGAACAGCTCCCGCACCTCGACCTCGACCTCGTCGGAGATCGGGTCCAGGCACCGGACGCACTCACCGGCCAGGTGGGCCACGGCGGTACCCGACACCAGCACGCCCTCGACCACCGACTCGGCCAGCAGGTCGAGTTCGACCGGCTCGCCCTCGGGCACCTTGATCATGTCCAGCCCGAACCCGGCCGGCGCCGGGGCCTTGCGCGTGTAGGCGCGGCTGCTGCCGGCGCGGTGGCCGATCTCCCGGGTGTCGATCACCCACGGGCCGACCTGCGCGGCGCGCGCATCGTGGTTCTGAGACATCACAAAGTTTCGGTGGTAATTCGATCGGGCAGTTTCGAGGCATCGGCGGACGACGCGAGCACCGATCGCAGCGGCGACCGGCACGCCGTCCAAAGCCAGCTTTCCAAGGGTACGCGACCCCTCCCCAGCGGCGACACCAGGCCCCGCCGCCGGGATCAGTTCGCGGCGGCCCCGCTGCCCGAGCCCCACTCCTCGTAGTCGAACGGGGCGCCAACCGGGCTGCGCAGCTGCTGGCGGCCCTTGCCGACCGTGCGGAGGGTCCGGCTGAGGAGGTCTTCGAAGTCGGCCAGGCGGGAGTCCACGTAGGCGTCGCACTCGGTGCGCAGCCGCTCGGCGTCCTCGTTGGCCTCCTCGACGATGCGCTTGGCCTCGCTGTTGGCCGCCTGCACCACCTCGGTGTCGGCGACCATGCGGGCCTGCTCGGCCTTGCCCTCGTGCACCGACTGCTCGTAGGCGGCCCGGCCGGCCTGCACCATCCGGTCGGCCTCCGACTGGGCGCTGCTGACGTAGTCCTCGTACTCGCGGCGGCCGGCGGTGACCGCCTGCTCGGCCTGGCCGCGCGCCTCGGCCAGCATCTCGTCGGCCTGCTCGCGCGCATCGGCGAGCAGCTGCTCGGCTTCGGCCCGGGCGGCGGCGAGGGTGCGCTCGGCTTCGCTGCGGGCGTCGGTGACCGACTTGTCGGCCTTCGCCTCGGCGGTGGAGACCACCTCGTCGCGGTGGTCGAGCACGTCCTGGGCGTCGTCCAGTTCCTGCGGGATCGCGTCCCGGACGTCGTCGAGCAGCTCCAGCACGTCGCCGCGGGGCACCACGCACCCCGAGGTCATGGGAACGCCGCGCGCCTCTTCCACGATCGTGACCAGCTCGTCGAGGGCCTCGAACACCCGGTACACCTTGATCTCCCTGCCGTCGTAGCCGCCGCAGCGGCAAGCATCTCAGAACTCCCCGGAACCGATGATCACGGGCCGCTCCGCTCCCAGTCTGCCCGCGCCGAGCACCGGGGCGCGGGAAATCCGACGTCCGCGTGTCAAGACCGGGCCCACCGGCCACCCGAACCGGTGAAGCACGGAACGCCTCCCCGGTCGGTCCGGGGAGGCGTTCCGCGTGGATCAGGCGATCGTCAGGCGTCGATGTTGGTCAGCTTGAAGCTCTCGTAGTGGTCTTCGGTGTAGAAGTACTCGCCCTTCTCGCCGACGACGAAGCGGCGGGCGCCTCGGTCGTCGCTGCCGGGGGTCTCCACCGTGTACTCGTGGTAGTAGCCGTCAGCGCAGTCCGGCAGGATGCCCTCCCGGTTGCTGAACACCGTGCCGTCCTGCGGGTACGGGTAGGGGCCACCCTTCTTGATCAGGTCCACCGTTTCGGTGGCCTCGGGCGGCAGCTGGGACAGGTTGACCTTCTCGAACTGCGAGGTGTCACCGCACGGCGCGGCCTGCACGGCCACGACCGGCGCGGAGACCGCGCTCGTCTGGACGCCGACCAGACCCGCCACGGCGAGCAGGCCGACCAGCAGCAGCTGCACTGTCTTCGACGTGATCCGCATCATGCCCAGCAACGCTAGATGCCGACCGTGATCACCTTCTGAAACTGACGTGAACCCGAAGCGACCGCACGCCCATCGTGCGACGCCCGTTAACCCCGACGGCCTAGGGAGCCGGCTTTAACCCGACTTGCGCGCGGCAGCAAGAACCTCAGCCGCGTTCGGCCAGGCGTTCGCGCAGGCGCTGCTCGATCTTCGGGGGCACCAGGTTGGAGACCTCGCCGCCGTAGGTGGCGACCTCCTTGACCAGGGAGCTGGCCAGGAAGCTGTACTGCGGGTTGGTGGACATGAACATCGTCTCGACCCCGGACAGCTGCTGGTTCATCTGCGCCATCTGCAGCTCGTAGTCGAAGTCGCTGACCGCGCGCAGGCCCTTGACGATCGCGCCGATGCCGTTGGTCTTGCAGTAGTCCACGAGCAGGCCGTGCCAGGCGTCGATGCGCACGTTCGGCCACGGCTCGGTGACCTCGCGCAGCATCTCGAGCCGTTCCTCGACGGTGAACAGGCTCTTCTTGCTCTTGTTGATGAGCACGGCGACGACGACCTCGTCGAACAGCTTCGACGCTCGCTCGATGATGTCCAAATGACCGTTGGTGACGGGGTCATAAGAGCCTGGACACACGGCACGCCTCATGCGCCCGAACGTTAGCAGCACCCAGCAGAACCGCCCACGACGAAGTGTCGTGGCTCACCGGCCCCGCAGTTTCAATTGAAACTGCGATCCGCCGTGGCCGGGATGTGCAGTTTCAATTGAAACTGTGTTCAGCCGGCGCTGAAACGATCATCGGTCTTCGTGCTCGGCCCAGTGGACGGCGGTGTCCCCGTAGCGCTTGCTGCGCAGCGGGTGCAGGTTCGGCGGCCAGTCCGGTTCTCCGCTTCGGAGGGCCCGTTCCACGATCACCAGGCTGCCCGGCGCAGTCCAGCCGTTGTCGACCAGCGCGGCGAGGACCTGCTGCAGCTTCTCCGGCGGGAGGTCGTACGGCGGGTCGGCGAGCACCACGTCGAAGGGTTGGTCCGCCGGACTGCTCAGCAGCGTTTCGGCCTTGGCCTGCGCCACGTGGACGTCGCGGAACCCGAGCGAAGCGGCATTGCGGCGCAACATCGCCGCAGCGCGGCGGTCGTGCTCGACGAAGGTGGCGTGCGAGGCTCCGCGCGAGAGGGCCTCCAGGCCGAGGGCGCCGGAGCCGCCGTAGAGGTCGAGCACTCGCGCGCCGGGGAGTTCCATCGCCGATTCCAGCGCGCTGAACAGGGCTTCCCGCACGCGCTCCGAGGTGGGTCTGGTTCCCTTCGGGGGCACGTCGATGCGCCGCCCGCCCACGCTTCCGGCCACGATCCGAGTCACCCGTCCATCGTCGCGCACGGCCACCGGGGCCTGGCCCGGAGGGGCTCGTTCGCGGTCATTTTACGCCGGGGCCCCGGGCTTCCCCGCTGCCGGGAGCGAGCAACGTGACGGCGCCCCGGGCGTAAGCTATTTGGTCTGCCTACCGCGCCAGACCGGGAGTAAGACACAGGTGTCCGAAGCGTCCATCAAGCAGGCCGAGATCGCGGTCGAGCAGCAGCACGTCGACCGGGTCTACAGCCGTCTCGACGAGCTGCGCGCCGAAGCCGAGGCGATGCGCGACAAGAGCTACGAGTACGGCCAGGAGGCGACGCCCGAGGCCCTCAACGAGCGCGACGTGATGCTGCACCACGCCAACCGGACGCTGCAGGCGCTCAACGCCGAGTCCGAGGGCCTGGTGTTCGGCCGCCTGGACTTCGCCAGCGGCGACGCGGTGCACATCGGCCGGTTGGGCATCCGCGACCCGCAGTTCGAGAACCTGCTGGTCGACTGGCGCGCCCCGCTGGCGTCGGCGTTCTACCAGGCGACCCCGGAGCACCCGCAGGACGTGGTGCGCCGCCGGGTGATCCGCTCCTCCCGCGAGCAGGTCGTGGACGTCTCCGACGACCTGCTGGACCCGGAGCGCGCGCCGGAGGACATGCGGGTGATCGGTGACGGCGCGCTGATGGCCGCGCTGACCCGCTCCCGCGGCGACTCGATGCGCAACATCGTCGCGACCATCCAGAAGGAGCAGGACGACGCGATCCGCGCGCCCGAGGGCGGGGTCACCGAGATCACCGGCGGTCCGGGCACCGGCAAGACCGCGGTCGCCCTGCACCGCGCCGCCTACCTGCTCTACCGGGACCAGCGGCGGCTCGGCGGTCCCGGCGTGCTCGTGGTCGGCCCGTCGCCGGTGTTCATGTCCTACATCTCGCGGGTGCTGCCGTCGATGGGCGAGCACAACGTGGAGCTGCGCGCGCTCGGCGAGGTGCTGGACGGCATCAGCACGGCCAAGATCGACGATCCGCGCACGGCGGAGGTCAAGGGCTCGTCGCGGATGGTGAAGGTGCTGCGGCGCGCGCTGCGGCTGCCGCCGCCGGACGCCCCCGAGCTGCTGCAGATGTTCTACCGGGGCACGGTGCTGAAGCTGGAGGCCGACGACCTCAAGCGGATCCGCCGCTCGCTGCACAACAAGGGCCACCAGCCCAACAAGAACCGGATGCGGGCGGCCGACGCGCTGCTGGAAGCCCTGTGGCAGAAGGCGAAGCAGGCCGCCGACGAGAAGTTCCAGCCGGACCGGGAGCAGCTGATCACCGAGATCGGCGACCGCATCGAGTTCCACCGGTTCCTGGTCGCCTGGTGGCCGCCGACGTACCCGATGCAGGTGCTGCGCTGGCTGTCCGACCCGACCCGGTTGTCGCAGGCGGCGCGCCGGTTGCTGTCGGCCGAGGAGGTCGACCTGCTGGCGAAGTCGTGGACCGAGGTGACCGAGTGGACGGTCGCCGACATCGCGCTGATCGACGAGCTGCGCGGCCTGGCCGGCCCGCCGCCGAAGCGCCGCCGCGTCGAGGGCGAACCCGAGCAGCCGAAGCGCGCGGTCAACTACGACGAGTACGCGCACGTGGTGATCGACGAGTCCCAGGACCTCTCGCCGATGCAGTGGCGGATGGTGGGCCGCCGCGGTCGCCACGCGAGCTGGACGATCGTGGGCGACCCGGTGCAGTCGTCCTGGCCGGACGCCGAGGAAGCGGCGGCCGCGCGCCAGGAAGCGCTGAGCGCGCAGCGCACGCACCGCCGCTTCACGCTGCGCACCAACTACCGCAACTCGGCGGAGATCTTCGCCCTGGCCGCGGACGCGGTCCGCGACCTGGTGCCGGCCGACGACCTGCCGGAAGCGGTGCGCACCACCGGTATCGAGCCGACGGTGCGCGAAGTCCCGTCCGAGCAGCTGCCGGAGGCGGTGCGCAGGTCCGCGGCGGAGCTGGCGGCGGCAGCGGAGGGCACCATCGGCCTGATCACCACGATGGCCCGCCGCGACGAGGTCCGCACCTGGCTGTCCACTGTGGATGGGGAGGACGCGGAACGGCTGCGCGTGGTCGGCAGCCTGGAGGCCAAGGGCATGGAGTACGACGCGGTCGTGGTCATCGACCCGGACGGCCTGGCGGCGGAGTCCAGCACGGGCCGCCGAGCCCTCTACGTCGCCCTCAGCCGAGCCACCCAACTCCTCACCGTCATCCACCCCCGCTGACACCCCGCGAAGAGCGCCTTCCACCACCCGGCGGAAGGCGCTCTTCGATCTTCTGCTGCCATGTGCGCTTCGGGAATCTCTTGGTGGAGAACCCCTTCCACGCCTGAGGGGCGGATCAGGCCGGTGGGTGCGGGCTGCCGACTGCGGCGAAGAAGGCCGAGCGGGACGGGTCGTGCTCTGCTGGGAGCGGGCCGTCGGAGCGCCACTGGGACGGGTAGACCAGGCCCGGCTCGACGAGGTCGTAATCCTCGAGCAGGTGCTCGATCTCCGCGCGGCTGCGCAGGATCATGGGCTCCGTGGTGTCCGCGTTGAAGATCTCCACCGCGCGGCGCATGTCCTCCGGGTGGTCTTCGTCCGTCATGTGCGAGAACACCAGGTAGGAGCCGGGGCGCTGGACCGCCCGGTAGCGGTTCAGGATGCCCACCGGGTCGTCCTCGTCGGCCAGGTAGTGCGCCATGGCCACCATCAGCACCGCGATCGGCTCGTCGAAGTCCAGCAACCGCCGGGTTTCCGGGGCGTCGAGGACCTCGTCGGGGCGGCGCATGTCCGCGTGCAGCACGACGGCGTTGCCGTTGCCCGCCAGGATCCGCTGGGAGTGGGCGACCGCGATCGGATCGATGTCGACGTAGACCACGCGCGCGCCGGGATCGGTCTGCTGCGCGATCTCGTGCACGTTGCCCACCGTCGGCACGCCCGATCCGAGGTCGAGGAACTGCCTGATGCCCTGCTCCTGGCAGAACCGGACCGCGCGGCGCAGGAAGGCCCGGTTGTCCTGGGCCGGCTGGGGCGTGCTCGGCACGATCTCCTTGATCTTGTCCAGGACCGCGCGGTCGACCTCGAAGTTGTGCGAACCGCCGAGTCCGTAGTCGTAGACCCGGGCCGGACTGGACTTCGCGGTGTCCACCTCCGGCGGAACCCAGCTCAACGAGACGTCGTCAGCCATCGCGCACTCCCCTTCGGCGATCACCGGGCGAACACATCCTGACACGCCCGGTCACCGGCGCTGAAGGGGCCGAACAGCGGAACACGGGCCGCCCCGGAAAGTCAGGTCACGAAGCGGATCGTCCAGAAGTCCGAGGACAGGGCTCTTTCCGTCAGGTACGGGTACGGGAGCGCGAAGTAACCCTTCTGCCCCCAGTCGGCACCCCAGGAGTTGCGGCAGAGGAAGCTCTGCTGGGCATCGTCGTAGCCGACGGCCACGACCGCGTGCCCTCCCAGGATCTGCTCTTGCGGGCTCGGCATCGGCACGACGCCGGTCTTCGCGACCTCCTGGCTCTCGAAGCTCTCGTACACGGTGAACCCGAACACGAACGGATATCCCGTGGCGAGGCAGCCCCGGAACTGGTCGAGGTCCCGAGTTACGCGCTGGTACGACGTGACCCTGTTCTGCAGGGCATCCTTGTAGCACCCGTCCGACGGCGCCTCGGCTTCTCGCGCACCGGGCGGGAACAGCCCGTCGGGCCCGGCGGGCGTGTCGTCGTAGGGCCATTCCGTTTCGGGGCACACGCCCAGCTTCGCCACGCTCTTGATCCCATCGCGGATTTGAGCCCCCGAATCCACGGGCACATGACCTTCCATCGCCCGCTCGTTGTAGTAGATGAACAACCTGGACGGCAGGAAATCCTGCGACTGCTGCTTTTCCAGGTCGAACTGGATGGCTCCCGCTATGGCGTTCGCGGTGCAGCTGCCGATCCGCCCCTGGTCGTAGGGCTGCGGCAAACCATTTCGGAGATCGACGCTGGAGGGCAAGCTAACCAATGCCACGCGAGGTGCCGCGTAGAGGAAGTCGCGAGCATCCGGCAGATCCGGCGACCAACCATAACCGGCGATCTTCCTGGGCTTTTCCTTCACCATGAAAAGACTCCTGATCTCATCCGGGAATGCAGATGGTCTGCCCGCTGAGTATGCGGTCAGGATTGGCGATGTGGTTGTAGTGGGCGAGCTGGCGCCAGTCGACGCCGAATCTCTCACCGATCTGCGAGAGCGTGTCCCCGTACTGGACGGTGTACGCGTTGCACACGTTCTGCGAACTCGCCAGCCGGAGGACCTGCCCGGGATAGATGCGGTTGGCGTCCTGGATGTTGTTGATCCGCGCCAGGTCCGGCCACGACACGTGGAACCATTCTCCGATCTGGGACAGGGTGTCGCCCTGCTGAACTTGGTAGGTGTTGCAGTCGGTCATCGTTTTCCCCTCGCCGAACTCCCAGGTGCGCACCCCACGTCGCGCACTACCCCAGTAGGGCGCGCCGCCGTCCGGTCGAGCAATGAACCCCCGGTTCCATCGAAGGTTCACGGCCGTCTCCGGACCGGCGGATCGCCTTGCCCCGTTCGGGGATTCGCACCGGCATCGCATCGCGCGTGGTCCCCGCTGAACCCCGGTTGAACCTGCTCCGCCGTTGCGCCGCGGCGCCGCGCGCCCGGAGGATGAGGCCGGGTTCGCCTCGGGACGGAGGATCCGTCGTGAACACCTCGCCCGACAACGGCAGAACGTTCCTCGAACGGTTGTGGCCCAGAGTTCGGCTGTGGCGGTTCCGCGAGCCTTGGCGGTGGTGGCCGTGGGGCCAGCGAACGCTAGCCCGCATCCAGGAGCTGAAACCGCTTCTGGAGTGCGCGAGAGAACAGGATGGCGCGCAGTGCAGCGCAAAGTTCTGCGATACCGCCGAATCCCTCATCGACAAAGCCGAGAAAGCGATCAAGGGCGCCCGGTTGCGGTGGTGGCTGCTGCCGTTGATTTCGCCGCGATTCAGCGCAATGGACAATGCGCTGGCGAACACGAACAAAGCGCACGTCCTTCTCGTGAAAGCGCTGAAAGCGGAGGAGCTCAAGGCCAGGTTGCCGGAGCTGGCCGCGCTGGTCAGATCACACCTGGTCAAGATCGACGAACGGCGGATCGATTTCGAGAGAACAATGCAGGAGCGCGACGATCTCAGCAAGGTCGAAAAGGGCAGGCAAACCATCGTCGACGCCCTCGACGCGGTCTACGAGATCCGAATGCGCGAGATCATCAGAGTGCGGAGCTTCGTTCGGATCGTCCTCATCTGGACGTGGGGGCTTTTGATAAGCGCTGTGCTGATAGCGTTCGTCGTCCACCCGGAAGCGAAGGTCTCGTTGTGCTTCCCCTCCTACCCGAAGATGCCGACCCCGGGCCAACCGGCAATACCGTCCGGCCCGGTCGTGCAGGTGTGCCCCACCAGCGGTTCGCCGGGCTCCAACGGCGAGCCGAGCACGTGGGACTACCCGGTGGTCGAAGCTGCCGGCCTGTTCGCGGCAGCCATCACGGCAGCCGCCACGATGCGCCAGATGCAGGGTGCCGCCACGGCCTACAACGTGCCTATCGCGCTCGCCCTGCTCAAGCTGCCCACCGGCGCGCTGACCGCCGTGCTCGGCCTGCTCCTGATGCGCGGGCAGTTCGTACCTGGGCTCACGAGTCTCGACACCCCGGGCCAGATCGTCGCGTGGGCGATCGTCTTCGGCGCCGCGCAGCAGCTGTTCACCAGGTTCGTCGATGAGCGCGGTACAGCCGTGATGCAGGCCCTGCCCGGCCCGGGGAGTCCTCACGCCGACCCTCCGCACAGCGGAAATCCGTCTCCACAGCAAGGGCAGTAGAACCATCGGGCACGAAGGCTCATGTGCACCGCGGACAACCCTCGTAGGGTGTCTGGTGTGTCCGCATTGCCCTTCGGCGGACGGGATGCGCACGCCGTTCCCGGTCCTGGGGGAGCACACCATGATCAATCTCATCATCGTGGCCGACACCCGGTTCCACCGCGAAGGCCTGGCGCTCGCGTTGCGCTGCGCCGGGCCCCGGATCGACGCCATCACGGCCCTCGCCCGCCCTGAAGAGCTGGACGCGACCGCAACCGGACGATCCGGCAGCGTCCTCCTGCTCGACGTCACCAACACGTGCGATGGCCCTGGCACCGTGACCGCACTGCGCTGCAGGCACCCCCACGTGCGGATCGTCGCCCTGGGAGTGCCCGCCTGCGAAGCGGAGATCGTCGCTTATGCGGAAGCGGGTGCTGTCGGCTATCTGACGCGCGACAGCTCGATCGCGGAACTCGTGTGCACGATCGAAAGCGTTGCGAGAGGCGAAATGCGCTGCACGCCGCGCGTGGCAGCGGCGCTGGGCCGCCGGGTGGCCGAACTCGCCGACGAACTCCGGCCGGCCGGCGCGGGGGAAAGCCTGAGCCGCCGCGAAGCGGAGGTCGCGGTGCTGCTGGAGCTGGGTTTGTCCAACCAGCAGATCTCCCGGCGGTTGTGCATCGCTCTGGCCACGGTGAAGAACCACGTGCACAACATCCTGGCGAAACTGGAGGTGCCCACCAGGGCGGAGGTCGCCGAATGGGCGTGGCGGCAAGAATTGCACCGCAGCGTGGTGGTCAGACAGCTGCCTGAAATGGCCACCCCGGACCACAGCGGCGGAACGTGCCGACGCACCGGCGAAAGCCCACCGCACGGGAACGACCGTGCGATCCCCGACCAGCGCCGCTTGTCGCGGATCGCCCTCGGGTCGACGCGGGCAGCACCCCGCGAATCCGCGTCCACACCGTGATCTGCGCCAGCGCTCCGCAAACCTGCTGATCGAAGACCCGTTCCGCTCCTAGGACGACGAAAACGCGGGCCGCCCCGAGGGAGGACGGCCCGCGTTTCGCCGTGGTGCTCAGCCGAGTTCGATGATCAGGTCTCCGCCTTCGACCTGCTGCACGGCGCCGATGGCCAGGCGCTTGACCTGACCAGTGGTCGGAGCGGTGATCGCCGCCTCCATCTTCATCGCTTCGATGGTGGCGATGGTCTGCCCCGTCTCCACGGCGTCCCCCTCACCGACCGCGAGGGTCACCACGCCGGCGAACGGAGCCGGGACGTGACCAGGGTTCGAGCGATCCGCCTTCTCCGCGATCGGGAGGTTGGTCGCCACCGAGCGGTCGCGGACCTGGATCGGCCGCAGCTGGCCGTTCAGCGTCGCCATCACCGTGCGCAGACCGCGGTCGTCCGGCTCGCTGATCGCTTCGAGCCCGATGAGCAGCCGCACGCCCGGCTCGAGGTCGACCGGGAACTCCTCCCCCGGCCGCAGGCCGTAGAAGAAGTCCTTGCTGCGCAGCAGCGAAGTGTCGCCGTAGGCCTCGCGGTGCTCGGTGAACTCCTTGGTGGGCTTGGCGAACAGCAGCCGGTTCAGCGTGGCGCGGCGGTCCGAGGCCAGCCCCGCGCGGTCCTCTTCGGACAGTTCCGCGATGCGCCGGACCGCGGTGCGGCCCTCCAGGGCGCGGGTGCGGAACGGCTCCGGCCAGCCCGCCGGCGGCTCGCCGAGCTCGCCCTGCAGGAAGCCGATCACCGAGTCCGGGATGTCGAACTTGCGCGGATCGGCCTCGAAGTCGGACGGGTCCACCCCGGCGCCGACCAGGTGCAGCGCGAGGTCGCCGACCACCTTCGACGACGGCGTCACCTTGACCAGCCTGCCGAGGATCCGGTCGGCCGCGGCGTACATCGCCTCGATCTCCTCGAACTTGTCGCCGAGACCGAGCGCCACCGCCTGGGTGCGCAGGTTGGACAGCTGACCGCCGGGGATCTCGTGGCGGTAGACCCGGCCGGTCGGCGAGGCCAGCCCGGCCTCGAACGGCTGGTAGATCTTGCGCACCGACTCCCAGTACGGCTCCAGGTCGCACACCGCCCGCAGGTCCAGGCCGGTGGCGCGCTCGGTGTGGTCGGTGGCGGCCACCACCGAGGACAGCGCGGGCTGCGAGGTGGTGCCGGACATCGAAGCCGTCGCGGCGTCCACCGCGTCCGCACCGGCCTGCACCGCCGCCAGGTAGGTGGCCAGCTGGCCGCCCGGCGTGTCGTGGGTGTGCAGGTGCACCGGCAGGTCGAACTCCGAGCGCAGCGCGGATACCAGCTTCGCCGCGGCCGGTGCCCGCAGCAGACCGGCCATGTCCTTGATGGCCAGCACGTGCGCCCCGGCGTCGACGATCTGCTCGGCCAGCCGCAGGTAGTAGTCCAGCGTGTACAGCTGCTCGTTCGGGTCGGACAGGTCGGCGGTGTAGCACAGCGCGACCTCGGCGACCGACTTCCCGGTGGCCCGCACCGCTTCGATGGCCGGGCGCATCTGCTCGACGTCGTTGAGCGCGTCGAAGATGCGGAAGATGTCGATGCCGGTGTCGGTGGCCTCCTGCACGAAGTGCTCGGTCACCTCGGTCGGGTAAGGCGTGTAGCCGACGGTGTTCCGGCCGCGCAGCAGCATCTGCAGGCAGATGTTGGGCACCGCTTCGCGCAGCTTGGCCAGCCGCTCCCACGGGTCCTCGGCGAGGAACCGCAGCGCCACGTCGTAGGTCGCGCCGCCCCAGCACTCCAGGGACAGCAGCTCCGGCGTCATCCGCGCCACGTGCGGTGCGACGGCGAGCAGGTCCTTGGTGCGCACCCGGGTCGCGAGCAGCGACTGGTGGGCATCGCGGAACGTGGTGTCGGTGACGCCCACGCCCTTCGACTCGCGCAGCCAGCGGGCGAAGCCCTCCGGCCCGAGCTCGACCAGCTTCTGCTTGGAACCGGCGGGCGGCTCCACCGACAGGTCGGCGGCGGGGAGCTTGAACACCGGGTCCGGCGTGGTCGGGCGCTCGCCGTTGGGGCGGTTGACGGTGACGTCGGCGAGGTAGTTGAGCAGCCGGGTGCCGCGGTCGGCGGAGTGCCGCGCGGTCAGCAGGTGCGGGCGCTCACCGATGAACGAGGTGGTGACCCGCCCCGCCGCGAAGTCCGGGTCGTCCAGAACCGCCTGCAGGAACGGGATGTTCGTGGACACGCCGCGGATGCGGAACTCGGCGACGGCGCGCCGCGCCCGCGCCACCGCGGTCTCGAAGTCCCGGCCGCGGCAGGAGAGCTTGACCAGCATCGAGTCGAAGTGCGCGCTGACGCTGGTGCCGGCGAACGCGGTGCCGCCGTCCAAGCGGATGCCCGCGCCGCCCGGCGAGCGGTAGGCGCTGATCATGCCGGTGTCCGGGCGGAACCCGTTGGCCGGGTCCTCGGTGGTGATGCGGCACTGCAGGGCGGCGCCGCGCAGCCGGATCGAGTCCTGGGACATGCCGAGCTCGTCCAGCGTCTCCCCGGCGGCGATGCGCAGCTGCGACTGCACCAGGTCGGCGTCGGTGACCTCTTCGGTGACCGTGTGCTCGACCTGGATGCGCGGGTTCATCTCGATGAACACGTGGCGGCCCTGCTCGTCGACCAGGAACTCCACGGTGCCCGCGTTGACGTAGCCGATCTTGCGGGCGAAGGCGACCGCGTCGGCGCAGATCCGCTCCCGCAGCTGCGGGTCGAGGTTCGGCGCCGGGGCGATCTCGATGACCTTCTGGTGGCGGCGCTGCACCGAGCAGTCCCGCTCGAAGAGGTGGATCACGTTGCCCGCGGCGTCGGCGAGGATCTGCACCTCGATGTGGCGCGGGTTGACGACTGCCTGCTCCAGGAACACCGTCGGGTCGCCGAAGGCCGATTCGGCCTCGCGCATCGCCGCTTCCAGCGCTTCGCGCAGCGCCGACGGCTGGTCGACGCGCCGCATGCCGCGCCCGCCACCACCGGCGACGGCCTTGACGAACACCGGGAACGTCATGTCCTCGGAGGCGGCCAGCAGCTCGTCGATGTCGCGGGACGGCGCCGAGGAGTCCAGCACCGGTACGCCGGCCTCGCGGGCGGCGGCGACCGCGGTCGCCTTGTTGCCGGTCATCTGCAGGATCTCGTGGCTGGGGCCGACGAAGGTGATCCCGGCTTCCCGGCAGGCCCGGGCCAGATCGGGGTTCTCGGACAGGAATCCGTAACCGGGGTAGATGGCGTCGGCGCCCGCCTGCTGCGCGGCCTTGATGATCTCCTCGACGGAGAGGTAAGCGCGGACCGGGTGACCGGGTTCGCCGATCTCGTAGGACTCATCGGCTTTCAGGCGGTGCAGCGAGTTGCGGTCTTCGTGCGGGAACACCGCGACGGTGCCCGCACCCAGCTCGTAGGCGGCGCGGAAGGCGCGAATCGCAATCTCACCGCGGTTCGCGACGAGAACCTTGCGGAACATACCGGCTCCTCGGTTGGCGGGTGTCGGTCAGTGCCAGCACGGTACCGCGAAAATTCCCCCTTCCGGGAGAACTTCCCGAGTGATGGACACCTCCATGCCCCCATGACCTGCCCAAACAACCCTTCCGAGCAAGGTCTGGACCAAAAGAAAAACGAAATAATTTTCGTCGGGTGCAAGTTTCGATCTCTTGTTCCCGCCGAGCCATGGCGCACGCCGACACGAGCAGTTGATCCGCCGTTCAAACAACCACAACGAAGCGGAGAGCACTCACGCCCGCAGCTCTCCACGAGAAGACCGAACGATCCCGACGATGTCGTCCATGCTGACGCACCAGCCCGCAATCGGCAGCCGCTGTCAGCGGGTGCAAGTGGCCGATCTCGTCGCTTGCGCGGCGTACATGCGCCTGGCTCAGATTCCGGCCAAGGCACACGCCCGGCAGTGGTACGAAGTCGCCGCAGCTAGCGCCTGCACGGGTCCCGAATCGCTCGATCTGAAGCAGGCAGAAAAAAGCTAGACCCGTGATCCCACGTACGTGGGGACGGGTCCGCACCGGCGATAGTACCCGCCGAGCGCCAAACGTCCCTGCGGTCAGGTCTTCTCGAGGTACTCCGCCCGGTCCGCGTCGACCACTTCGGCGACCATTCGGGCCAGGCCCGGGTGGTTTCGGAGGGCCGGGTCCTGGTCGACGATGTGGGCCGCTTCGTCGCGGGCCGCCGCGATCACGTCCTCGTCGCGGAGCAGGGACAGCATCTTCAGGCCCGATTTTCGGCCGGACTGGGCCGCGCCTAGGACGTCGCCCTCGCGGCGCAGTTCCAGGTCCAGGCGGGCGAGTTCGAAGCCGTCGGTGGTCGAGGCGACCGCGTCCAGCCGCTCGCGCGTGGTGGTGCCGCCCACCGCCTCGGTGACCAGCAGGCACAGGCCCGGCGCGCTGCCCCGACCGACGCGACCGCGCAGCTGGTGCAGCTGGCTCACGCCGAACCGGTCCGCGTCCATGATCACCATCACCGTGGCGTTCGGGACGTTCACGCCGACCTCGACCACGGTGGTCGCCACCAGCACGTCGACCTCGCCGTCGGCGAAGGCGCGCATCACCGCGTCCTTGTCGTCGGCGGCCAGCCGCCCGTGCAAGATGCCGATCCGCAGGCCGGCCAGCGGTCCGGCCCCGAGCTGTTCGGCCACGTCGAGCACCGCCAGCGGTGGGCGGCGCTCCTCGCCGTCCTCGGGCGGCGGTTCCTCGCCGCCCCCGTCGCTGTCGTCCACGGCGGTCTTGCGGGTCTTCTTCTTGCCCTTGCCCGCGGTCTCCTCGTCGTCGCCGATCCGCGGGCACACCACGTAGACCTGGTGCCCGGCCGCGACTTCCTCGTGGATGCGCGTCCACGCCCGCTCCAGCCAGTTCGGCTTCTCCGCCACCGGCACCACGCTGGTGCTGATCGGCGAGCGCCCCTGCGGGAGTTCGCGCAGCGCCGAGGTTTCCAGGTCGCCGTAGACCGTCATCGCCACCGTGCGCGGGATGGGCGTCGCAGTCATCACCAGCACGTGCGGCGACGTCTCCTCGCCACCGCGGGCCCGCAGCGCGTCGCGCTGCTCGACGCCGAACCGGTGCTGCTCGTCGACCACCACGAGTCCGAGGTCGGCGAAGGAGACCCGGTCCTGGATCAGCGCGTGCGTGCCGACCACGATCCCGGCTTCGCCGGAAGCCGCCTCCAGCAACGCCTTCTTGCGCTGCGCCGCACCGAGCGAGCCGGTCAGCAGCGTCACCCGCGTGGCTTCTTCGGCGCCGCCGAGCTCGCCCGCCATGGCCAGGTCGCCGAGCAGTTCCCGCAGCGAGCGGGCGTGCTGCGCGGCGAGCACCTCGGTCGGGGCGAGCATCGCCGCCTGCCGACCGGCGTCGACCACCTGCAGCATCGCGCGCAGCGCCACCACCGTCTTGCCGCTGCCGACCTCGCCCTGCACCAGGCGGTTCATCGGGTGCTCGACGGTCAGGTCCTCGGCGATCTGCTCGCCGATCTCGCGCTGCCCCTTGGTCAGCTCGAACGGCATCCGCTGGTCGAACGCGGCCAGCACGCCGTCGTCGCGGCGCGGGCAGACCGGCGCCGGGTGCGACTGGTTCGAACCGCGCAGCTGCGCCAGCACCAGCTGCACCGACAGCGCCTCGTCCCACTTCAGCCGGTCCTGGGCGGCCGCCACGTCGGCGAAGCTGTGCGGCCGGTGGATCTTGCGCAGCGCCGACTCCAGGTCGGCCAGCCCCAGCCGGTCGCGCATCTCCGGGGGCAGCTGGTCGTCGGTGCCGTCCCAGACGTCGAGGACCTGCCCCACGCAGCGCGCGATGGACCACGACGGAAGGCCCTGCGCCGACGGGTAGACCGGGATCAGCGCGGAGGCGAACTCCTCGGCGGCCGAACCGATGTCGGTGGCCTCGTCGTCGAACAGCTGGTACTCGGGGTGGGCGAGCTGCAGCTGCTGGCGGTAGGAGGTGACCTTGCCGGCGAACATCCCGCGCCGGCCCACCACCAGCTCCCGCTCCCGCCAGGCCTGGTTGAAGAAGGTGCAGGTCAGCGACCGGTGCCCGTCGGTGATGCGGGCTTCGACGATGGTGCCGCGGCGGGACTTCATGGTGCGCTTGGTGACCCGCTCGACCTTCGCCAGCACGGTGGCGTGCTCGTCGATCTCCAGCCCGGCGATCGCGGTCAGCTCGCCGCGCTCGGCGTAGCGGCGCGGGTAGTGGCGCAGCAGGTCGCCGACGGTCACCAGGCCCAGCGCCGTCTCGAGCGCCTTGCCGGACTTGGCGCCGAGCACCCGGTCGAGCTTCGCGTCCAATGTGGTCACAGCTGGTCCTCCGCCGCGCACGTCGTCACCGGTCAGGCACCCAGCAAGTTAGCGCCTGCCTTCGATCCTGGTATTCGGTCTTCGTCTTTGATTCGCCGCCAGGCGAATAGCCCACCCTCGCAGCTTGCACCGCCGCGGGTTCTCAGCGTTCGCCTGGCGAGGACGGCCAAGCCGCCGTGTATTGGCATACATAAGGCTGGGCACCCGCAGACCAGGCGGGCGCTGAGGTTCCGCCACCCGCACCGCCACGCAAAACGAGAGCTTCAGACAAGTTCTAGCGGACCGCACTGACGTCTCGATCAGTCGGTGGAGTGCCCTCGCTACGGCTGCCCAGGCGCCAGCCCAGCCAACCCGCGAGGGCGCCGCCCAGCAGGAGCCAGCCGGAACTGGGTGGATCGATGGCGTCGCGGAAGCTCGGCGCGTCCAGGTTGGCCACCGTGGTCAGCACCACCGTGCCGAGCATCGTCGCGCCGAACGCGCCCAGTGCCGCCGAAGCCCAGGCCAGACCGCGCCGCTTCAGCACGCCGCCGAAGCCGAGCACGCTCCAGACCGCGGCGACCACCAGCCACCAGACGAGTTCCTCGAAGAGGAAGTCGCGCAGCGGGCTCGAATCCTCCGGTGCTCCGGAGAACGTCCACTCGACGGTGATCGGCTCGGGCAGCCTGGCGCGCAACGCCGTCGGGACCAGCAGCATCAGCAGCGCGACGAGCAGCGTCCAGCCACCCACGAACCAGAGGTACCGCCGCCGGACATCCACGCCGCTCTCCCGCTCAACTCGACGACCGGTGACGACAGTACCGGCTGCCCAGGTCAGGCCGTCGCGACCGGCTCAGGTCGGGCCTCAGAGCGCGGAGCGCTCGGTGATGAGGGCGTTGACCAGCTCCGCACCCCGGGTCGGGTGGTCGACGCTGATGTAGAAGTTGCGGCCCGAGTTCAGGCGCAGGGCCAGGCATTCGCCGCCGCGGAGCATGATCGCGGTGGTGTGCGGCAGCACGCGGTAGCCCCAGCCGCCGACCTCCGTCGCGCGCCGGATCTCCACCCGCGCGCTCTCGATCTGCTCGAGCCGGATCCGCCGGACCGGCCAGCGCAGCGGGCCGAACGAGGTGCGCACCCCGCGCTCGTCGACCTGCACCCGCGCCGAGGACAGGGCGAGGACGAGCAGCCCGGACAGCATCAGCACCAGCGCCGGGGGCCACGCCTGCAGCGCCAGCGACACGACCCCGACCAGCAGCGTGATCCCGCCGATGACCAGCAGCGTTCGGCTCCGGACCGAGGACACCCACACCGCGCGCTCCCCCGGTTTCAGCGTCAGCTCGGCGAGTTCCCCGGCCTCTTCCGGCTGCGCGTCCGGGCCGCGGTTGCCGACCCACCAGCCGAGCCAGCCGGCCAGCGCGGCGAGCGCGAGCACCGGGATCACCTGCCACACCGGCAGCGACCTGGCCTGCTCCCACCCGGCGGCGTCGAGGTTCGCCCAGGTGGTCAACGCGGACATGCCGACGGCGAAAGCGGCACCGGCGCCCAGGATCGCCGCGGCGCTGGCCCGCGCGGCCCTCCGCTCCCAGCCGCGCACCGCGACGACGACCGCGACCACCGCGATGATCAACCACATGACCAGGTCGAACACCAGGTGACCGGCGAAGGGCATCGAGTCGTCCGGCGCCCCGGAGATGCCCCAGTGCGTGGCCATCGGATCCGGCAGCCGGTCCCGCACGGCGAACGCTCCGACGAGCAGCGCTGCGGTCACGGCGGCCACCCACAGGCCCGCTGCGCCTAGGAATCGGGTGCGGTAGGTCATCTCGCCTCCTGCTTCTCGGCTGCTATCCACTCGACGACGTCGTCCGGCCGGTACCCGTACCGGGCGGCTTCGGCCAGCAGCTCCTGGAGCTTCTGCCGCAGCGCCGCTTCCGGATCCGGGCGGTTCAGCACGCTCACGCCGCGCCCGCGCCGGAACTCCAGCAGCCCTTCTCCCCGCAGCTGCCGCAGCGCGCGGAGCACGGTGTTGGCGTTGATCTGCATCGCGACCGCGAGGTCCCGGGCGGGCGGCAACCGGTCCCCCGGCTCGACCTCGCCCGCCGCGATGGCACGCCGGATGGCGTCCGCGGCCTGCTCGTGCAGCGGACGCTCGTCGTTCAGATCCAACGAGAGCAACATGGTGCTATTGACATTAGCACCATTAATTCCTCACGAGCCACCGATCTGTTCAATTGGTCGCGAAGGGCCTTGCTGACCAGCAAGATCTCGGCGACTACTCCACGCCGAGGAGCAGCAGCGCGCCGAGCTCCCCCGCCGGGTAGCCGGCGAGCTCGACCTCCGGGTGGGAACGCCGGAGGTGATCGGCCAGGACGTCGACCAGGCCGGGCGGGGCGTCGGCGTGGACCAGCGCGGTGACCAGCTCGCCACCGGTGCTGAGCATGCGCGCCGCGAGGTCGCGGGCAGCCGTCGGCACGTCGTCGCCGATCAGCACCACGTCCCCGTCGATCAACCCGAGCACGTCACCCGGGCGGCAGCGACCGACCCAGGTCAGCGCCTCGGCATCGGCGATGCGCAGCTCACCGCGCCGGGTCGCCGCCGCGGCTTCGGCCATCGCGACCTGGTCGTCGGCCCGGCGCCGCGTCACGTCGTGCACCGCCAACGCGGCGAGCCCCTGCACCGGGGACGCCGTGGGCACCACGACGACATCCGCACCGTCCGCGCTCACCCCGGCAGCAGCCCGCTCCACCAGCACCGCGGTGTCCGGATCGTTGGGCAGCACCACGACGTGCGCCGCCCCGCTGGCCTCGACCGCCTCGCCGAGCCGTTCGGGCGTCGGCTCCGGACCGACGACGAGCACGTCAGCGCCTTCCGCGGCGAACAGCTCCCCCAGCTCCTCGCTGGGCACGCAGGCCAGCACCGCGGCCTCGCGCGCGAACGCGGCCTGCTGGTCGGCGAACCGGGTCACCTTGATGTTGCGCACCCGGCCGCTGTCGATGCCCGATTCGATCGCCGCGCCGATCTCGTCGCAGTGCACGTGGACGGCCCACGACCCCACGCCGTCACCGACCACCGACACGCAGTCGCCCAGACCGCACAACACCTCGCGCAGAGCGGTCGCGCGCTCCTGGTCGGTGTCGCCGAGCAGGTACATGACCTCGTACTCGTACTGCGACTCGTGCTCCAGAACACCGGATTCGCCGGGCAGCGGAGCCGCCGGGGCGAGCTGCTCGCCGTCCCGGACGACCGCGTGCAGCGCGTCGAGCACCACCACGAAACCGCGTCCACCGGCATCGACGACCCCGGCGTCCGAGAGCACGGAGAGCTGCGCGGGGGTCGCGGCCAGAGCGTCAACGGCAGCCCGGGTCGCACCGTGCACCGCGACGTCCAGCTGATCGGTCCCGGCCGCGCCGCGAGCCGCGGCCCGCAGGACCGACAGCACAGTGCCCTCGACGGGCTCGGCGAGCGCCTCGCGGGCGAGCTCGTCGGCCCGGGTCAACGCGGCGTGCAGATCGCGCCCGTCGGCGGCCGTCACGTCCCGGAGCTGCTCGGACACACCGCGCATGGCCTGCGAGAGCAGCACTCCGGAATTCCCGCAGGCGCCGCCGAGCGCTCCCTTGGCGAGGGCTCCGAGCACCCCGCCGAGGGTGTCGGGCGCGGCCGCGTCCAGCTCGTCCACAGCGGCCCGCATCGTCTGCAGCAGGTTCGTGCCGGTGTCCCCGTCGGCGACCGGGTAGACGTTGATCCGGTCGATCGCGGCGCGCTCCGAGACGAGCGCAGCCAGGGACAAGTCCGCCCAGCGCCGGGCCGCCGCCGCATCCAGCGTCCGCAACAACCGGACCTCCTCCTACCATCGGATTGGCCTGACCCTAGTCCCGTCCGGGGCCACGCGCCCCCACCGCCGGAGGGGCGGTCAACGGTGGGATACACTGATCCGGTCCCAGGGTGGCGATGACCCAGGGCGTCCGGATTTCCGGGCTCAGGCCGCCGCCAACGGCGGTGAACAGCAAGCTCTCACGCAAGTGGGGGTCGCTTGCGTGGCTCTCATCGCTGTAACCGTCAAGCAAAGTAAGGGGTGTCTGACGTGGCTGCCGTCTGCGACGTCTGCAAGAAGGGACCTGGCTTCGGCAACTCGGTCTCGCACTCCCACCGGAAGACTCGGCGCCGGTGGAACCCGAACATTCAGACCGTGCACGCCAAGATCGGCCTGTCGCAGCGCAAGCGCATGAACGTGTGCACCTCCTGCCTGCGAGCTGGCAAGGTCGCGCGCGGCTGAATCACAGCGCGTTAAACCCCGAGGTCATCAGGGCCTCGGGGTTTTTGCTGCTCAAGGCCTGTCTCCGGTGGTCGTTCCGAGTAGCGGTGCGGGTAGCGGAACCTCAGCGCCCGCCTGGACTCCGGGTGCCCAACTTGATGTATGCCAATACACGGCAGCTGCGCCGTCCTCGCCAGGCGAACGCTGAGAACCCGCGGCGGTGCCAGCGCCGAGGGCGGGCCATGCGCCTTCGGCGCATCAAAGACAAGGACAGAACGACCACCAAGGAGACTTCCTACGAAGTGTGGTTGCGCCACTGCGGCTCGACCTTCTCCCACTCGGCCGCCCAGGCCTCGAGCCGGCGGTGGGTGACCCAGGCGCGCGCGCCGAGCAGGCCGAGCGTGGTCATCAGCGCAGCTCCGAGCAGGACTCCCGCTCCGGCCAGACCGGCTGCTTGCGCCGCTTCGCCGCCGGTGAGCGGCGGAGCGACCAGCCGGTCCTGGTCGTCCACCCAGATCGGGAGCGTGCCGGCGGCCGGCGCCCGGGCCGGCAGGTCCACCACCGCGAACCGATCAGCGGGCGGCTGGCCCCAGTGCACCGCGACCGGCCGGTGCCCCGTCGCGCTGCTGGGCAGCTCGGCCACCACCGAGGCCACCACCTGGTGCCTGGTGGCCTGCTCCTGCTCGACCACGGCGAGGCGGTTGTTCAGCTCGTCGCGCGCCACCAGCAGCGCCACCACGGCGGCGGCCGCCACGACCAGCACGGCGAGCAGCAGCGCGATCGGTTCGAAGAGATCAGTGCGCCGGCGCAGCGGGTTGGCACCGGGGAACAGCCTGCGGACCAGGCACCGCAGGCCGCTGGTGTTCCGGTCGGCTCCCATGACGAGCCTTCTTCCGCCCCGAGCGCAACTTCCGGCAAGGGCAAATGTACGACCGGGCGGTACTGAAATCCAGACTGGGTGACCAGCGAAAACGGGAGTTACGGGAGCTTCCAGTCGATGGGCTCGACGCCCTTGGCGGCCAGCAGCTCGTTGACCCGGCTGAACGGCCGCGAACCGAAGAAGCCGCGGTCGGCCGACATCGGGCTCGGGTGCGCCGACTCGACGCAGTCCACGCCCGGCATCAGCGGGCGGAGATCGCGGGCGTCGCGGCCCCACAAGATCGCCACCAGCGGCTTGTCGCGGGCGGCGAGCGCGCGGATGGCCTGCGCGGTGACCTGCTCCCAGCCCTTGCCGCGGTGCGAGCCGGGCTTGCGGGGTTCGACCGTCAGGCTCCTGTTGAGCAGCAGCACGCCGCGCTCGGTCCAGGGCGTCAGGTCGCCGCTGGTCGGCTTCGGGTGCCCCAGGTCCTCGGTGTACTCGCGGTAGATGTTGACCAGGCTCCGCGGCGGTGCGACGCCGGGAGCGACCGAGAAGCTGAGTCCCACCGCGTGGCCCGGCGTCGGGTACGGGTCCTGGCCGACGATCAGCACCCGGACCTCGTCGAAGGGCTGCTGGAACGCGCGCAGCACGTGCTCGGGTGCCGGCAGGTACTGGCGTCCCGCCGCGACCTCGGCGCGCAGGAACTCGCCCGCCTCCTTGACCTTCTCCGCGACCGGGGCGAGGGCCTCGGCCCACCCGGCCTCGACGAGTTCGTGCAGTGGACGCGCGGTCATGCAGAGCACCCTAACGAGCCGCCGAGATCGACCGGCGGCACCCCCGAGATCCACCGCCCAACTCGCGAATGTGTCGCACGTCACACACGATCGAAGTAACGAATCGCTGCGATATTGGCCACGCCCGTGACCGACCATCACCCGATGGTTGCATTTTCGCTAGTCATCCGGCGAATTCAGCTGTCAAATCCGCAACCCACCGGAGCGCCGTTCAGAGCGCCAGAACAGCGTCCCTTTGCATTAAAGAAATACCATCGGAATGCGCCAATCATGGCCATTTGGTGGCCCGCCAGTGGCTACTCGGCTAGGTTCTGGCGAAGTTGTCGATCGACCACGGCCGTGGACGGCATGACCCGGAGGTGGGCCGCAAAACCATGACTTCGCAGGAGAAAGCCGAAACACCCGAGCAGCGCGCACTGCTGCGCCGCGCGGTCGGCGCCGCCGCAATCGGAAATACCACGGAGTGGTACGACTTCGGGGTATACGCCTACGTCGCGGCCTACGTCGGTCACCAGTTCTTTCCCGGCCCGTGGGAGACGGTCTCCGCCTTCGGCGTCTTCGCCATCTCCTTCCTGTTCCGGCCGCTGGGCAGCCTGTTCTTCGGGCCGCTGGGCGACCGAATCGGGCGGCAGAAGGTACTCGCCCTGACGATCTTGTTGATGTCGGGATCAACATTCGTCATCGGATTGTTGCCGACCTACGACACCATCGGAATCTTGGCGCCGATGCTGTTGCTCCTGTGCCGCTTGTTGCAGGGCTTCTCCACCGGCGGCGAATACGGTGGTGCCGCCACCTACATCGCGGAGTTCGCGCCCGACCGCAAGCGCGGATTCTGGGGCAGCTGGCTGGAATTCGGAACTCTGGTCGGATTCGGACTCGGCGCGCTGGTGCCGACAATCCTGATCTTGAACATCGGCACCGACGGAATGGCGGACTGGGGCTGGCGCATTCCGTTCCTGATCGCCGGTCCGCTCGGCGCCGTCGGGCTCTACCTCCGGAGCAAGCTGGAGGACACCCCGGCGTTCAAGGAGCTGGAGGCCACCCACGAGGTCGCCAAGTCGCCGCTGAAGGACCTGCTCAAGGAGTGGTGGCGCCAGCTGCTGATCCTGATGGGCATCGTTGTCCTCATCAACATCGCGAACTACACGATCCTGACCTACATGGAGACCTACCTGAAGGACACGCTCAGCGTGCCGGAGGGTCAGGACTACCAGGTCCTGGTGCCGCTGCTGCTCACCGTGCTGTTCATGATGGTGATCATCACGCCGGTCGGCGCGCTGTCGGACCGGGTCGGCCGCAAACCGCTGTTCCTGTCCGCGGCGATCTGCTTCATCGTCCTGCCCATCCCGGCGTTCCTGCTGATCGCCCAGGGCACCGTGCTGACCACGGTCTGCGGTCTGGCGCTGCTGGCGATCGGGCACGTGCAGCTGATCGGCCCGCTGGCCGCGACGCTGCCCGCGATGTTCCCGACCAAGGTCCGCTACGCGGCCTTCTGCATCGGCTACAACATCTCCACCGCGGCCTTCGGCGGCACCGCGCCGCTGGTCAACGACGCGGTCGTCAAGAGCACCGGCAACACCATGTTCCCGGCGTACTACTTGATGGGCGCGGCGCTGGTGGCCCTGGTGCCGATCCTGCTGATGAAGGAGACCGCGGGGAAGCCGCTCATGCAGCACGCTCCTTCCGAGGCGCCGTCCTCGGCGAGCTGACCCGGTCGCGAAAAGGGCCCCGGAGCGCTTCGGCGCACCGGGGCCCTTTCACATCTCCACCTAGCGCCAGTGCTCCCAGCCGCTCGGGCCGGCGTACTCGCCGCCGTCCACGGTGACGCCCGAACCTTCGGCGACCACGCCGATCTCCCGCCAGCCCTCCGGCAGCTCCTGCTCCGCCGGGAACGTGGCGATCAGGGCCTGGTCCTCGCCGCCGGTGAGCACCCAGTGCCGGGCGTCGGCGCCGAGCGCCGAGGCGACCTCGGTGAGCCGCTGCGGCACCTCCACCTGCTCGGTGCGCACGTCGATGGCGACCTGCGAGGCCGTCGCGATGTGGCCGAGGTCGGCCAGCAGGCCGTCGGAGGTGTCCATCATGGATGTCGCGCCGGCCAGCGCCGCCTGCGGACCGGCCTCGTACGGCGGTTCCGGGACGCGGTGCGCGCCGACCACCGCGACCGGGGAGCGGAACCCCCGTCCGAGCACGGCCAGCCCGGCCGCCGACCAGCCGAGCCGACCGGCCACCGCCACCACGTCGCCGGGGCGCGCCCCGGAGCGGGTCACCGGCTCCCGGCCCTGCAGATCGCCGAGGGCCGTGACGGAGATCGTCAGTGAGGTCGACGACACCATGTCGCCGCCGACGATGCCGATGCCGACCCGCTGTGCTTCTTCCCACATGCCGTCGAGCAGCTCGTCGGCGACGCTCGTGGGCAGGTCCGGGGCGCAGGCCAGCCCGACCAGCACGCCGGTGGGCACCGCGCCCATCGCGGCGATGTCGGAGAGGTTCACCGCGCAGGCCTTGCGGCCCACCTGGTGCGGGGTGGACCAGTCGAAACGGAAGTGCACTCCTTCGACGAGCACGTCGGTGGAAGCCACCACCCGCCCGTCCGGAGCGGCCAGGACCGCTGCGTCGTCCCCGGGACCGAGCAGGGTTCCGGGTGACTGCGGCCGCCCCGCTGTCACCCGGTCGATGAGACCGAACTCACCCAACTGGGAAACGGTCTGTGCGTCCTGCGACGAATCAGGACCCAACTGGGACCTTCCTTCCTTGAGCATCTGCTCGGTCAAATGGGGTAGCTTTCTGCCAGTTTCCTACCCCGAGCACATCGGCAAGACGAAGGGGCACGCCGTGGTTCAGGCATACATCCTCATCCAGACCGAAGTCGGCAAGGCCGCCGCCGTGGCCGGTGAGATCAAGGACTTCGAAGGCGTCATCAGCGCCGAGGACGTCACCGGTCCGTATGACGTGATCGTGCGCGCCGAAGCGGAGAACGTCGACCAGCTCGGCAAGATGGTCGTCGCCAAGATCCAGAACGTGGAAGGCATCACCCGGACCCTCACCTGCCCGGTGGTGCACCTCTGACGAAGCGGTGTTGATGGGCGCCCTCCACCGCGGAGGGCGCCCATCCGCGCGGCCAGGCCGGTGTCCAGCGACGACGGCGGCCGTGCTGTAGTGGACGACGTGGTTCACCAATCAGCGACCGGAGTGCCCCGGCCGGTGTTGATCGTGGCGATCACGCTCGGAGCACTCCTCGCCCTGGCGGTCGCCGGAATCGGCACGTACGGCTGGTACACCGCCCGCCAGGAGCAGCAGGCGGCCGAAGCCGCCGTGAAGGAGCGCCGCGAAGGCCCGCTCCCGCTGGCCCCGATCCCCGCGCCGAAGGCGGAAACGCCGGAGTGCACGTCGGTGATCGACGCGCTGCCGCGCGAGCTGGCGGTGGACGGCACCCAGGTCCCGCGCCGCGAGCTCTCGGCCCCGGTGCCCCGGGCGACGGTGGCGTGGGGCAACGCGGACCACGACCCGATCACGGTGCGCTGCGGCGTCGACGCCCCCGCGGAGCTGACGCCGACCGCGCAGCTGGTGGACGTCTCCGGCGTGAGCTGGTTGAAGATCGACCAGGGCGGCGACACCTCGTGGCTGGCGGTCGACCGCCCGGTCTACGTCGCGCTGAGCCTGCCCGGCGAAACCGGAACCGGCCCGCTCCAGGACCTCTCGGCGATCCTGCGCGACAAGCTCCCCAAGCAGCCGGTCTTCCCCTGACGGAGTCAGCCGGGCGCCGCCGGCGGCTAGCGTGGCGATCATGAGTGCCACCCTGCTCCACGTCAGCGACCCGCACCTGACCGACGATCCCGCCTCCGCGGAGCGGCTGCGGCAGGTGCTCGACCTCGCCGCGCCCCGTCGGCCCGATGCGATCGTGGCCACCGGCGACATCAGCGATCGCGGCAAGCCCGAGGAGTACCGCGCTTTCGCCGAGCTGATGGCGAACCGTCCGCCGTGGATCGCCATCCCGGGCAACCACGACGACCCGGCCACGCTGCGCGCGGAGCTGGCTCAGGAGCAGTGCCCGGTCCTCGAAGTGGACCGGGTTCGGGTGATCGGATTGGACGTCACCGTGCCCGGCGAGGACCACGGCTTCCTCCGCGACGACGTGGTGCGGGCCGCCGGAACCGCGGCGCAGGGCGCGCACCAGGTGGTGCTGGCGCTGCACCAACCGCCGGTCGAGATCGGGCACCCCTTCGTCGACGCGATCCCGCTGACCAATCCCGACGTCCTGGTCGAACTCGTCCAGCGGATCCCGCGCGTGGTGGCGGTCCTGTCCGGTCACGTGCACACGCCGCTGACGTCCTCGCTGGCCGGCGTGCCGGTGCTCGGCGCTCCGGGTGTCGCGTCCGAACTCGGCGTCGACCCGGATCGCCGGCCGCTCATGGTGGACGCCGGTGCCCCCGGGATGGCCCTGCACCACATCGACGACGGCGGCACCGTGACGACGACCTTCCACCACGCCGCTTGAGCAGCGGACGTGGAACGGCCCCGGTCCCCGTTGCGGGGCCGGGGCCGTTCTCAGCTGGTCAGCGCAGGCCGGTGCCGCGGTTGACGGCCGTGTCGATGAGGATGCTCAGCAGGGTCGCGTAGTCCACGCCGCTGTGCGCCCACATCCGCGGGTACAGCGAGATCGACGTGAAGCCGGGCATGGTGTTGACCTCGTTGACGATCAGCTCGCCGGCCTCGGAGAGGAAGAAGTCGACCCGGGCCAGGCCCTGGCACTCCAGCGCGCGGAAGGCGGTCACCGCGTCCGAGCGCAGCTGCTCGATCGCGTCGTCGCCGATCTTGGCCGGGATGTCGAACTCGGTGACGTCGTCGAGGTACTTGGACTCGAAGTCGTACCAGTCGGATTCGCCGGTCACGCGCAGCTCGGCGGGCTGCGAGGCCTCGATCCGGCCGTCCGGGAACTCCAGCACGCCGCACTCGATCTCGCGCCCGACCACCGCGGACTCGATGATCACCTTGGGGTCGGTGCGCCGCGCCTCGGCGATCGCCGCGTCCAGGTCCGCCCAGTCGGTGACCTTGCTGATGCCCAGCGACGACCCGGCGCGCGCGGGCTTGACGAACACCGGCAGCCCGAGCCGCTCGCGCTGCGCTTCGTCCAGTGTGGACTGGTCGCGGCGCAGCACCTCGTAGGTGCCGACCGCCAGGCCCTCCGCGGCGAGCAGCTTCTTGGTGTACTCCTTGTCCATCGACACCGCGCTGGACAGCACGCCCGGCCCCACGTAGGGCACGTCGGCCATCTCGAGCAGCCCCTGGATGGTGCCGTCCTCGCCGAAGGCGCCGTGCAGCACCGGGAACACCACGTCCACCGACGACAGCACCTCGCCGCCCCGCTCCGGCCCCAGCAGCACCAAGTCGCGCCGCGTGGGGTCACCGGGCAGCGCGATGGCGGTGCCGGACTCGACCACCGGCGCCTTGCGGTCCCGGATCTCCAGCTGCTTCGGGTCGTCGGTGCCCAGCACCCAGGCACCCTCGCGGGTGATGCCGACCGGCACGATCTCGAAGCGGTCCTGGTCCAGGTGCGCGAGCACGCTACCGGCGGACACGCAGGAGATGCCGTGTTCGGTGCTGCGGCCGCCGAAGACGACCGCCACCCGGGTCTTGCGCTGTGTCATGCGCCGGACCCTACCCGGCCAGCCGCATCCCCGTTCCACAACCTTCGCCCGACCCCGCCCCCGGAACGAGCACCCCAACACCCACCGCGACCGACCAGATCCCGTCCGTACCGACCCCCGGCTCCCACCATGTGGACCACAGTTTCAATTGAAACTGCAGATCCCACCCACGGCGGATCACAGTTTCAATTGAAACTGCGGGTTCCCGGAGCCGTCAGGGACGGCACAGCCGGGCGATGGTGGGCAGGGCACGGGTCAGGTCTTCGCGGGAGCAGGAGGCGTAGCCGAGGGCGAGGCCGAACCACTGCTGCGGGCCGCAGTGGTGGCGGCGGAGGCCGTCCAGGACCAGACCCCGCTCCCCCGCCTCGGCGACGACCCGCTGCTCGGTTTCGGCGTCCGGCAGGGGCAGGACGACGTGGGCGCCGGCGCGGTCGCCGAACACCTCCACCCCTTCGGCCGCCAGGCCGTCGACGACCAGGGTCCGGCGCTGCGAGAGCTCGCGCCGCAGCCGACGCAGGTGGCGTCCGAGGTCGCCGTTGCGGGCGAACTCCGCCAGGACGCGCTGGCCCGCGGCAGCCGGGTTCGTGCCGGTGAGCGTGCGGCGCTCCACCACCGCTTCGGAAACCCGGTCCGGGGCGAGCATCCAGCCCACGCCCAGCGTCGGCGAGATGATCTTGCTCGTGGTGCCCAGGTGCACGACGACGTCCGGCGCCATCGACGCGAGCACCGGCAGCGGCGCGACGTCGTAGCGCAGCTCCCCGTCGTAGTCGTCCTCGATGATCAGCCACCCCTCGGCCCGCGCCCGCTCCACGAGCGCTATCCGGCGCTCCGCGGGCAACCGCCCGCCGATCGGGTACTGGTGCGCCGGGGAGCAGTAGACCGCGCGCACGCCCTCCGGGATGGCGTCGACCACGATCCCGGCGTGGTCCACGCGCGCCGGGACCACCCGCGCCCCGACCGATCTCAGCGCACCGACCGCGCGTTGGTACCCGGGCTCCTCCACCGCGATCGCGTCCCCCGGCTCCAGCACGCTCGACGCCAGCTCGATGACGGCGGCGGTGGTGCCCCCGGTGGCGAGGACGTTGTCGACCGTCAGCCCGCCGAGGACGAGTCCGCGGTGCCGCAGCAGGTGCTCGACGACGGCTTCGCGGTAGGAGAGCACCCCGGCCCGGTGTGGTGTCGAGTCCGGCTCCACGTCGGCCGCCGCTCGCCAGGCCCGCCGCCACGCCGCGCGGTCGATGCCTTCGGCCCAGGGCACGCCGGGCCTCAGCACCACGGTCGGTTCCTGCGGTGTCCGCTCGTCCCGGGACTCGCCGTTCGGCGTTCCGGTCTGCGCGCCGGGCGGGCTGGTCGTGACGTAGGTCCCGGAGCCGTGCCGACCGGCGATCCAGCCCTCGGCGTGCAGCTGCTCGTAGGCGGCAGCGGTCACCGTGCGGCTGACCTCGAGGTGGCGTGCCAGCGCGCGGGTCGACGGCAAGCGGTCGCCGCCGCGCAGCTGGCCGATGGTGGCGGCGTGCCGGAGGGCGTCGGCGAGCTGGACGGCGAGCGGGCGCGGGTCGTCGCGGCGCAGGTCGATGGCCAGCTCCAGCAGCGGCGAACTCGCGGGCACGACATGTGGCATTTCGAAATTCTCCCTGATTGGCACTTCGATAATGCCACTTCCCGGATGATCCTGTTCTGCGTGACCCAACAGCTCTCCCCCACGGAACGGTCCACCATCCGCCGCGGCAGCGCACGCGCCCGCACCGAGCGCAGCGACCTGCACGCGGTGCTCGACGCCAGCCTGATCTGCCACCTCGGCGTGCTGGTCGACGGCGCGCCGCGCGTGCTGCCCACCGGCTACGGTCGCATCGGCGACACGCTCTACGTCCACGGGTCCACCGGCGCGCGGAGCCTGCGCGAGGCGGCCGAGGTCTGCGTGACCGTGACCAACGTCGACGGGATCGTCTACGCGCGGTCGGCGTTCCACTTCTCCGTGAACTACCGGTCGGCGGTGATCCACGGCCGAGCCCGCCAGGTCACCGATCCGGACGAGAGGTGGCAGGCGCTGCAGGTGATCACCGAGCACCTGGCCCCCGGGTCCTGGGAGCACGCGCGGCAGCCGAACAAGAAGGAGCTCGCCGCCACCGCCGTCCTCGCGCTCGACCTGACCGAAGCGGCGGTGAAGATCCGCTCCGGCGGTCCGGTCGACGAGGACGAGGACGTCGAAGCGGGCAAGGCCTGGGCCGGGGTGCTGCCGCTGGAAACCCGGTGGGGCGCGCCAGAACCGGCCGACGACCTGGCGGCGGACTTCGAAGTCCCGGCGCACGTGCGGGACCGGAGGTACTCGGCATGACCGTCCAGGAGCTGACCGACTTCACCCCGGCGTACCCGGTTCTGCTCGAGCTGCGCCCGAACCTGGGCTCGCTGGAGGACTTCCTGGCCCAGGCCAAGCAGCAGCAGGCGCACGGGTACCGGATGATCGCCGCGTACGACGACGGCGAGGTGGCGGCGGTGGCGGGCTTCCGCGCCGGGCTGTGCTTCGCCTGGGGCCACCACGTCTACGTCGACGACCTGGTCACGGCACCGAGCGCGCGGCGGCGGGGGCACGGGGCCGCGCTGCTGGAGTGGATCGACGCGGAGGCGCGGCGGATCGGCGCCGAGCAGGTCCACCTGGACTCCGGCACGCACCGGCACGACGCGCACCGCCGCTACCTGGCGTCCGGGTTCGCCATCTCGTCCTTCCACTTCACCAAGAAGACGCCGGAGGTGTGAGTTGCTGGTGCACCCCTGGGACGCCGCGCGCGACGACGAGGAGTGGCGGCGGTGGCTGGCCGACGGGCACGACTTCGGGCAGCTCGTGGCCGTCGACCCGGAACGCCGTCCGATCGTGCAGCCGACGCACTTCGCGCTCGACGGCGACCGCGTCCTGATCCACCTCGCCCGGCCGAACCCGATCTGGCGCGCGCTGGAGCACGATCCGCACTGCGTTCTGTCCGTTGTGGACGATTACGCCTACATCCCGGGCCCGTGGCGGGCGGTGGACGTGCCGCCGAGCTCCGGCGTTCCGACCAGCCACTACGCGAGCGTGCAGCTCTCCGGAACAGCGGAGCTGGTGGACGACCCCGAGGGCAAGGCCGCACTGCTGCGCCGGCAGATCGAGCACTTCCAGCCCGCCGGCGGAACCGACGAAGTGCGCGCGCAGGACGGCCCGTTCCACCGGATGCTCAAGGGGATCCGCGGCGTCGTCGTGCACGTCGAATCGGTGACGGCGAAGTTCAAGTACGACGACCACAAACCGGTCGAGATGCAGGAATCCGTGACCCGCAACCTGATCGAGCGCGACGCCCCGCGCGACCGCGCCGCCGCGGCGCAACAACGCCGCCGCAGGCACGAGCGCACCGGCTGATCGACCGTTCAGCGCCGCGACCTGCCGGCGGGCTCAGCCGAGCTGCGTGCCCGTGGGCCGGAGGCCGGTGATCGGGTCGTGGACGTAGGTGGTCATCGGGGTCCGGACCGGGCGGTAGACGTGGATGCTCACCGCCGGGTCCGGCCCGGTGTTGGACACCTGGTGCACGTAGTCCGGCCCGAAGACGCGGGACTGGCCCGCGGTCAACGAGTTCAGCACCTCGGCCCCGCCGCCGCGCACCACGCGCTCGGTGAGGTTGCCGGAGATGATGGTGAAAGCACCGGTGGCACCGCCGTGGTCGTGCAGTTCGGTGTGCTGGCCGGGCAGCCAGCTCAGCAGCCAGGCCTCGTAGTGCTCGGTGCGGGCGATCAGGCCGAACCAGCGCTGGTCCGGGTCGTAGCGCAGCAGGTGCGTCCACGAACCGCGGTCGGCGGCGAGCTCTCGGGCGATGCGGACCGGGTGCGCGATCGTCAGATCGGCAGCAGCGGCAAGGGTATTCGGCGGAACGGCGAACACGTGAGGAAGTCCTTCGGGATCGTGCGTGGATTCCGGGTGCGGGCGTGCGGGCACGCGCGGAAACACCCGGGGATTACCGGAGATCGATCAACACGAAGAACACGAACAGAGCGCGCTGGCAACGCGGTGGAGGTCGATGTGACCCCGCCGACCGTTCATCGCGCGCAACAACATGCCGAGAACTCAACCAGCCCCGGACCCGCCACGTCAACTGACCAGCAACATCTCACCCCACGGAGTGTGTCCCGTCCCACCCCGTAGGACACCGCCGGGGACCGGTCGACGCCGACCGATCCCCGGGGCGCGGAGGTCAGGAGAGGGCTTGGAGGACGTCGGCGACCAGGTCTTCCGGGTTCTCGCAGCCCGCGGAGAAGCGGACGAAGCCCGCCGGCACCGGGTCGCCCCACTGGGCCCTGCGGTCGACGGTGCTGTGCAGGCCGCCGAAGCTGGTCGCCGCGACCACCAGTTCGCTGCGCCGGACGAACTCGTCCACCGCCGCCGCGTCGGCCAGCTCGAACCGGAACACCCCGCCCCAGCGGCGCATCTGGCGCTGGGCGAGCTCGTGCGACGGGTCGTCGGGCGAACCCGGCCAGCGCAGGCCCGAGACCTTCGGGTGCCCGCGCAGCGCCTCGACGAGCGCGGCCGCGTTCTCCGCCTGCCGCGCCAGGCGGACGTCGAGCGTGCCCATGCTGCGGTGCACCAACCACGTCTCGAACGGTCCGGGGATCGAGCCGGACAACGTCCGCGCCCGCAGCAGCCGCTCGGCCAGCTCCGGGTCGCGCACCGACACGTGGCCCATCAGCAGGTCGCTGTGCCCGGACAACGCCTTGGTGTCGCTGGCGATCACGATGTCCGCGCCCAGCTCCAGCGGGCGCTGACCCAGCGGCGTCGCCGTCGTGTTGTCCACCGCCAGCAGCGCTCCCGCGCGGTGCGCGCGCTCGGCGAGCTCGGCGATGTCGCACACGTCGAGACCCGGGTTCGACGGGGTTTCCAGCAGTACCAGGCGGACTCCGGCGAACACGTCGTCGGTCCACGGCCCGAGGGTGCTGATCTCCCGGACGTCCAGGGCCAGCTCGGTCAGCTCGTCGCGCACGAAGTTCCGGGTGGCGTAGTAGCCGTCGTCGGGCAGGACGAGCTTGTCGCCGTGGCGCAGGACCGCGCGCAGGACCGTGCTGATCGCGGCCATGCCCGAGGGCAGCAGCAGGCAGTGCCCGCCGTCGAGGTCGCCGATCGCCGATTCCAGAGCCCGCCAGGTGGGGTTGCTCGCCCGGCCGTAGAAGTCACCGCCGCCCTGGTAGTCCTCGCCGAGGTGGAACGGGGCGGCGAACACCGGCCCCGGCAGCATCGGGGTCCCGCCGACCGGTTCCGGGTGGCCGCCCCGCACGCAGCGCGTGCCGTCCCCAAGTTCCGAAGTGCTCACAACTCACCTGCCACATCACTCTGCTCAACCATCCCCGCGAACGACGGTGGTCGCAGGTCCAACGATCGCGCGGGCAAACCGAACGACGGCTGCGCACCGGCGAACCCGGCGGCAGCCCCAGCAGCTTCCCCCGACGCCCCCGGCCAGCAACACCCCACCACCCCGTGAGCACTTTGGGTCGCCATAGCAACCCAAAGTGCTCACGGTCCATGGCCAGCGAAAACGTGCCCTCGAACCGCCAGAGCCACCAGCGGTACCACCGCCGGAGCACGCGCTGAGAGGCAAATCTCATGAACGAACGAACGTCAGGCAAGCGGCGAAGCCGCTTCCAGCGGTAGACCGCACCGCGACGCCCGACCAGCACCGCCCGGCAAGGACCGCATGCGGCGCAGCCGCATAACCCACCCTCGCAACCGGCACCGCCGCGGGTTCTCAGAGGCTTTCTCGCGAGGACAGCCCGTTTGCCGTGTATTGGTCATACGCAAAAACGGGATCCCGCAGCGAGAAAGCCTCTGAGGTTCCGCCACCCGCACCGCCACGCAAACCAGCCGCTAAAAAGAAGTCATTCCGCCTTGCGTTCGCGGCCGAGTAGTTCTGCTGCCGCCGGACCTGGTTGCAGGTCCTCGTGGCAGACGCGGTGCACCACGTCGGTGATCGGCATCTCCACGCCGTGGCGGGCGGCCAGCTGGCGGATCGACGAGCAGGACTTCACGCCTTCGGACACCTGGCCGTGCGCCGCTTCCTGCGCTTGCGCCAGGGTCTCGCCGCGGCCGAGGCGTTCGCCGAAGGTCCGGTTGCGCGACAGCGGCGACATGCAGGTGGCCACCAGGTCGCCCAGCCCGGCCAGGCCTGCGAACGTCATCGGGTCCGCGCCCAGCGCCGCGCCCAGCCGGGTCGTCTCGGCCAGGCCGCGGGTGATCAGCGAGGACATCGTGTTGTCCCCGAAGCCGAGCCCGACCGCCATGCCGCAGGCCAGCGCGATGACGTTCTTGCAGGCGCCGGCGATCTCGATGCCGATCAGGTCGGTGTTGGTGTACGGCCGGAAGTACGGCGTCGAGCAGGCGTGCTGCAGCGCGACGGCGCGGTCGTGGTCGGCGCAAGCCACCACGGTCGCGGTCGGCTGCTCGGCGGCGATCTCCTTGGCCAGGTTCGGGCCGGACACCACCGCGACCTGGTCCATCGGCACGTCGGCGACCTCGGCGATGACCTCGCTCATCCGCTTCAGCGTGCTCAGCTCGACGCCCTTGGCCAGGCTCACCAGCGTCGCGCCCGCCGGCAGCAGCGGCTGCCAGCCGGCGAGGTTCTCGCGCAACGTCTGGCTGGGCACCGCCAGCACCACCACGTCGGCGTCGTGCACCGCCGCGGCCGCGTCGTCGGTGGCGCACAGCGACTCCGGGAGCCGGACGTCCGGCAGGTACCCGGGGTTGCGGCGGGATTCGTTGATCGCCTCGGCGACCTCGGCGCGGCGCGCCCACAGGACGACGTCGTTGCCCGCGTCGGCCAGGACCTTCGCGAAGGTGGTGCCCCAGGATCCGGCGCCGAGCACCGCGATCCGCTCAGGCCGCGCCATCGTCGTCCCGCTTCTTGCGCGCGGGGCTGTAGAACTCGTCCGGCTGCTGCTCGCCGCGGATCTCGCCGAGCAGGTCGCCCACCCGGCGCATGGCCAGGTTGGTGACCTCGCGCAGCGCCTGCGGCTCGTTCTCCTTGCCGCGGTAGGCCGACAGGTCCAGCGGTTCGCCGAAGACGTACTTCACGGTCTTGCGCGGGAACGGGCGGAAGCGCTTCTTGTAGTGGTCGTAGAGGTCGCGGGTTCCCCAGCGCGCGGCCGGGATCACCGGGATGTCGTGGGCCAGCGCCAGCCGCGCCACCCCGACCTTCGGCGTCATCGGCCAGCCGTCGGGGTCCTTGGTGATGGTGCCGTCCGGGTAGATCACGATCGCCTTGCCGCGCTCCAGCGCTTCGTGCGCGTCCCGCAGGCTCTTCTGCGCGTCGGCGGTGCCGCGGTAGACCGGGATCTGCTCCACGCCGACCAGCACGCTCTTGAGCACCGGGACGTTCCACAGCGTGTTCTTGGCCAGGAAGCGCGGCACCCGCGCGGCGCGGTGCACGGTCACCGCGTCGAACACCGGGTCCAGGTGGGAGACGTGGTTGAGCACCAGCAGCACCGGACCGTCCGCCGGGATGTTGTGCAGCCCGCGCACCTCGGTGCGGGCGAGCGCACCGGTCAGCGGGTAGAAAACACCGCGCGCCAGGCCGAGCCAGAACTTGCCCGTGCCCCGCGCCTTCTCGCTGGTCTTCCTCCGCTGGCGCCGGAGGCTCTTCGGTTCCGCCACGGCAACTCCTCACTTGTCCTCGCGAGCGCCCGCAAAGTTACCCCGAACGTCCCCGCACGTCGGCAACCAGTCGGCTCCGCGCCCCTGTCGCCCCGGCCGGGAAGATGGAGGGGTGAGCGCTGACGACGACCAGCCGAGCCGCCGGTTCCCGCAGCAGGACTGCCCCGCGGTGCACCTCATCGTGCCGATCAAACCGCTGCACCGGGCCAAGTCCCGGCTGCTCGGCGCCGCCGACGCGGGCGCGCGCAGCCCCGTCGCGCACGCCGAGCTGGTGGCCGCCGTGGCGTTGGACACAGTGGCCGCGGCTCG
>NZ_JBEOVY010000027.1:0-36368 GCF_040295745.1 Saccharopolyspora sp. NPDC002686 | reverse complement strand
TCCACTGCGGAGCAGTGGACGGAGGCCGAGAAGGCGGAGCAGGCCGAGAGCGCGAAGCGCGGCTGACCGACCAAGGCGAAGGGCGCCTGCTGCCGCGTGCGCGGACCGGCCGCGGTAGGAGATCCGGGAATGGCTGACCGCGAACGGCCTCGCCTCTGCGACGTCGACCGGGCCCGGGTGGACCATCATCGCCAGGTCGACGTCGTGGAACGCGCCCCGCTCCAGCATCTCGATCTTGCCGCCGCCGCCCTCCTCGGCCGGGGTGCCGTACACCTCGACGGTCAGACCGAGGTCGTCGGCGACCTCGGCCAAGCCGAGCGCGGCACCCACCGAGGAGGCGGCGATCAGGTTGTGCCCGCAGGCGTGCCCCAGTCCGGGCAGCGCGTCGTACTCGGCGCACAACGCGATCCGCAGCGGCCCCGTGCCGTAGCTGGCCAGGAACGCGGTCTCCAGCCCCAAGTAGTCCGCGGTCACGGTGAACCCGCGGCGATCGAGGAGCTCCGGGACCGTCGCGGCGGCGTGGTGCTCCTCCCAAGCGGTCTCGGGCCGGGCGTGCAGCCTCGTCGACAGCTCGACCAGGTCGTCGGCCACTCGATCCACGGCGGTGCGGATCGCGGCCTTCTCACGGGTCACCGTGCTCGGCATGGGGTTCCTCCTACTGGTCGCCGGGGACGCCGTACGACGGCGCGGTCGCGGGATTCAGACCGCGGCGGACGTAGTCGTCGCGCTGCGGCAGCCAGATCTCCAGTGCTCCGGCCAAGTCGTCGATCGGCGCCTCTGACCAGTCGACCCGCAGATCCGTCACCGGCCACTCCACGTCGGCGACGACGGCAAGACCTGCCGAGTGCACCGGCCCTGCCTCTCCGCCCGCCGCGACCGCCGCCTGCAACGCGGCGAGCAGCCGCTCTTCGAGCTCGCCCGTCGCGGACTCGAAAGCATCGACCATGGCCGTCGGAATCCCGCTGCCGCTGAGCAGGTTTCCCGCGGCAACCGAGTTCGGGCCGACGGCGGCGCCGTGGGTGCCGAGGGTCTGCGCACCGCTGAACCAGGCCGTCGGCCCGGCCAGCCCGACCGCGGTCAGCTGGCGGTAGTCCAGATCGGTCGCGCCCTCGCCGACTTCCCGCAACGCGAGCTGGGCATCGCCGTGGACGGCCAAGCGGTCGAGGATGCGCCCGCCCAGGCGAGGATCGGTCACGTTCTGCGAGGCGGCGGCGCCGACGCCCGGCCTCAGGTGCGAGCAGCGCGCGGCCACCGCGGGGCTGGAGGAGCTCACCGCCATCCCGAAGCGGCCGTCCTGCCTGGCTGAGATGGAGAAGGTCATCGGTCGTCCTCCGGGATCACGGCGATGGCATCGATCTCGCACAGCCACTCGGGGCGTGCCAGCGCGGAGACCACGACACCGGTGGAGATCGGGTGGACGCCCTTGGTCCAGCGGCCGACGGTCCGGTAGACGGTCTCGCGGTAACGCGGGTCGATCAGGTAGATGGTCAGCTTGACCAGGTGCTCCATCCGGCTGCCCGCCTCCCGGAGCAGCATGTCGATGTTCGCCATCGCCTGCTCGGCCTGGGCCCCGACGTCACCGATCCCGACCGACTCGCTGGTGTCGAGGTCCTGCCCGATCTGGCCGCGGACGTAGACGGTGTTGCCGGCCACGACTGCCTGGCACAGGTCGTTGTCGAGGTTCTGCTCGGGATAGGTGTCGCGGGTGTTGAACGGGCGGATGCGGGTGTGGGTCGGCATCAGGCTGCTCCGGTCGTGTTGGCGGTCGGTTCGAGGGCCCAGTCCAGCCGGGACGAGTCGGTGCCGGGAGATCCGGCGTAGGCGAGGTAACCGCGCTGGATCTCGATGTGCTCGGCCACGTACGCGGCGTCGTGCCAGACACCCCAGAGGAAGCTCGACCCGCGCCGCGACAGCCACGGCAGTCCGAGGAAGTAGACCCCGGGCTCGGCGGACACGCCGCGGGTGTGCTGCGGCTTGCCGTCGTCGTCGAAGGCGTCGACCTCCAACCAGCTGTAGTCGGACCGGAATCCGGTCGCCCAGACGATCGAGGTGATGCCGGCTTCTGCGAGGTCCAGCTCAGAGATCGGGTCGGTCACGCAATCCGGATCTGGCCCGAACACGCGGGCCTGCGGTTCCTCCGGCAGGTCGAGCCCGTTGCGCTCGATGTAGGCATCGGCCTCGTCGAGCATCTTCAGGTAGTTGGCGTCGCCGTTCGCGATGTTCTGGCGCAGGTCGTCCGCGAAGTGCATCCGGCCGTCGGTGAAAGCACGGGTCATGCCGAGGAGGGTGATGCCCTCAGCCGCGAGGGCGCGGAAGTCGACGGTCCGGCCACCCCGGGCCCCGCTGACCGCGATCGTGACGTGCTCCGCCCCGCGAGGCGGGGCTGCCGCGTCCCACTTGTTGAGGACTCCGAGCCACCAGCAGAAGTCGCGGCCCCGGTAGCTCCGCGGCGGCCGGTCGTGCGGACCGACCGACAGGTGGACCTCCTTGCCGGAGCGCTGCAGCTCGTCGGCGATCTGGACGCCCGATGACCCCGCCCCGACCACGAGGACACCGCCTTCGGGCAGCTGCTGCGGGTTGCGGTAGCAGCTGGAGTGCAGCTGGGTCACCCCCGCGTCCTCGGGAACGACGGGCGGGATGACCGGGGTCTGGAACGGGCCGGTCGCCGCCACCACGTAGCGGGCGTCGATCACGCCGTCCGAGGTCTCGACGCGAAAACCGGGGCGCCCGAAGTTCTTTCGCACGTGCCGGACTTCCACGCCGCAGCGGATCGGCGCGTCGATCTTCTCCGCGTACGCGACGAGGTAGTCCGCGACCTGGTCCTTCGAGGCGAAACCGTCGGGATCGACGTCGTCGAACCGCAGTCCCGGGAAGCGGTCGTGCCAGGCCGGGCCGTTGGCCACCAGGGAGTCCCAACGGCCGGTGCGCCAGCGCTCGGCGATGCGATCGCGCTCCAGCACCAAGTGCGGGATCCCGCGTGCGCTGAGGTGTTCGCTCATGGCCACCCCGGCCTGTCCTCCGCCGACCACGAGGACCTCGGTCTCGCACTGCGACATGTCTTTCCTCCGTTCGCTGGTCTCGACGTTCTACGACCACCCGGACCGGTCAACGGGGCCGCCGATGATCCGAGTCTGAGCGAACTCACTGCAACAGACCAGCATATGTTTTCGAATCATTGCATCGGCTCTGTTGATGCAATGGGTTGCGCGGAGCCGCCCGATCGCGTGCGGACGGGCCCGCAGCTGTCAGGAATTCCCCTTGCCCGCAACCGATCCGGAGGCCCGCGGGACCCCCGCTCCGGCGCCGAGGTCCTGCTCCTGCAGCAAGCTGGTCCCCGCGGTTTCGCGCATGCTCAGCGCGGCGACGAGCCCGATCGCTGCGGCCACCATCAGGTAAGGGCCGGGGACCAGCAGGCTCCCGGTGGCGGTGATGAGGACAGTCATGAAGAACGGCACCGTGCCGGCGAAAAGCGCGGCGGTGATGTTGTACGCGATCGACAGCCCACCCTGGCGGGTCCGGGTCGGGAAGATCTCCGCGGCCCACACGGCGTGGGTGCCCAGGATCGCCGAGAGGATCACCGACAGCCCGAGTGCCGCGACGACGGTGCCGACCATCCCCGTCTGCATCAGCAGGTAAGCGGGCGTGGCCGAGACCAGCAGGGCAACGGCGGCGCCGACCAGGACGGGCTTGCGACCGATCCGGTCCGACAGCCGGCCGAACACGGGCACCAGGACGAGCCCGAGCAGCGAGACGAAGGTCGAGAGGAGCGCGGCACTTTCGGCGGAGTGACCCAGGTGGTCCGTCTGGTAGTTCACCAGGTAGGTGAGCACCGCGTAGAAGAGCACGTGCATCATCGTCATGATCCCGGCGGCCTGGAACAGCTGCCGCGCATTGGTGCGGAAGAGCTCGGAGATCGGGCTGCGCGACACCGAGCCGGTCGCCTCCAGCACCCGGTACTCCGGCGTGTCCTCGATCTTCGTCCGGATGACGTAGCCGATCACACCCATCGGCGCCGCGACCAGGAACGGAATCCGCCAGCCCCACGCGGTGACCTGCTCAGGCGTCAGCGAGACCGACAGCAGGTAGAAGGCGAACGACCCGGCCAGGAAGCCGAGCAGCGACCCGACCTCGAGCCAGCTGACACCGAAGCCTCGCCGGGCGCGGGGAGCGTGCTCGGCCAGGAAGCTCGCGGCACTGCCGAACTCGCCGCCGGCCGCGAAGCCCTGCACCAGCCGGATCGCGACGAGCAGGATCGGTGCAGCGATCCCGAGCGTCGCGTATCCCGGTAGCAGACCGATCGCGAGCGTCGAGATCGACATCACGATGATCACGATCGACAGCGTTCGCCGGCGGCCGATGCGGTCGCCGAGCGGCCCGAACACCAACGCGCCGAGCGGGCGGATGCCGAAGGACACCGCGAACACGGCGAACACCGACAGCACGCCGGCGACCTGGTTCTCGGCCGGGAAGAACACCGCCGCGATGGTGGTGGCGAGGTAGGCGTAGACGGCCCAGTCGAACCAGTGGACGAAGACGCCGATCGCACCGGCCGCCACGCTTCGGCGCAGCGAGGCGGGATCGGTCTGGACGGTCGCGTCGAGCGCGGCGTCGGCGGCGGAATGTGAGGCGAGTTCGGACACAGGGCCTCCTGCGGTCGTCGCGGGACGGCGGCAGGACCGTCAGCGCCCCTGCCGTGAACAGCGCGGACGACGTCAGCGCTGTTGGGAGGCGACGCTATGCATTCCCGGGTGATCACTCAAACAGAGATATCGGGTCCAGTGCATCAGCAATTCCGATGCAGGATGGCACCGGCGAGGGTCGACACCGGTCGTCGGATCAGGAGCGCGGCGTGCGGACGTTCTCGCCCAGCCGCCCGGTCGCCACCCCGAGCCGTTCGACGACCGCGCGGGCGCTGTCGGTGACCGCGCGGGCCCGGGCCGTGCGCCGCACCGACTCCATCCACGCCACCACCACCGACAGCGACGGCGCGTCATCGGCGATGGGGCGCGACTCGACGCGCCCACCGCCGTAGGTGCCGTCGAACACCGGCTGCTGGTTCAGCAGCGAAAAACCCAGTCCCCGCGCGACCATCCCGCGGACGGCCTCGACGCTGTGCGAGCGGTACGCGATGCGGGGCGTCGCACCGGCCGCGGACAGCAACTCGCGGAAGTATTCGCGGCTGTGCGGGAGGTCGAGCAGCACCATCGGCTCGTCGGCCAGGTCGCGCAGCCGGACCTGCGAGAGCTCGGCGAGCCGGTGGTCGGGCGGCAGGACCACGTACGGCGGCGCCTCGGCGATGGCCTCGCGCGCCACCCCCTGCCCGAGCCCCAGGTCGTAGGTCACGGCCACCTCGACGGTGCCGCTGCGCAGCGCGGCGCTCACCGCGCCGGCTTCGAGTTCGAGGACCTCGACCTCGAGCCCGGGGTGTGCCGCGCTCAGCTCCGCGAGCAGCTCGGGCATCACGAACGGGACGAGGGTGACCATGCACGCCAGCCGGATGCGCCCGCGCACGTCGTCACCTCGGCCTCGCGCCGCGTCCAGGACCTCGCCGAGGTGCGCGAGCAGCCCCCGCACATCCCGCAGGAACTCCTCCCCCGCCGCGGTCAGGACGAGACCCCGCGCGTGCTGGCGGATGAACAGCGGTGTGCCGACCTGCCGTTCCAGTTGGGCGACCGCCGCCGAGACGGCCGACTGGGCGACCCGCAGCTCCTCTGCCGCCTTGGTCATGCTCAGCGCGGACGCGGCCTCGACGAAGTAGCGCAGTTGCGTCAGGGTCACGTCCGGTTGCCCGCTCACCGAAGCACCACCTGATCATCACTGGAACTGCTGCCGAATTCGAGTGCAACGGTACAGCAGATTCAACATCGGCCACGAACACGAGGACGCCTCGATCCCGCCGAAGCGGTCGAGGACAGCCCTCGTCAGCGCCGGTCCCCTTCGGGGATCGGACCGGACTGATCCGCGTGCGCGTTGAACTTCTCGAGGTCCGTGGCGAGTGCGCCGTAGGCGGTCGGTTTGGTGCGCTTGAGGTACGTGCTGTAGGCGATGCCTCCGATGAGCGCGAGGACGAGCAGGAGCGGTAGGAGCCGCACCGCCACCGCATCGGAGCCGGCGACGATGTCGAAGTTGGCGATCGCCAGGACGACGATCGACAGCATCCCGAGCAGGCCGATCCCGGGCGCGGCGAAGGTGCTCCACCACCGCCGGTCGCGGGCTCGGCGGAAGTGCACGATGATCGACAGTCCCGCGAGGGCTTGGAGGACGAGGACGCTCAGCGTGCCGAAGCCGATCATGGACGGCATCAGCGAGGTGATGGGGTCGGCGCCGACAGCGGCGAAGATCCCCGCGACGCCCGCGGCGAACATCGCCTGGACGAGTCCCGCGACCTGCGGAGCGCCGCTGCTCCGGGTTCGCGCCAGGACGTTCGGCAGGATCCGCGCCCGCCCGAGCGAGTAGAGGTAGCGGCTCGCGGAGTTGTGGAAGGCGAGCATCGCCGCGAAGAGGCTCACCAGCAGCAGGACCTGCAGGACGACGGTCAGCTGCGGACCGAGGTAGGTCGCGGCGAGGGAGAAGACGAGGTCTCCCGATTCCGCGTGGTCGAGCGCGGTCCGCTGCGCCTCGGCCGTTCCGGTAGCGCTGACCACGGCCCAGGCCGTGACGCCCAGGATCACCGCGATCGCGGTGATCGCCGTGTACGTGGCTCGCGGAATCGTGCGCAGCGGGCGCTTCGCCTCCTCGCTGAACAACGCGGTGGCCTCGAAGCCGAGGAAGCCGGTCGCCGCCAGCAGGAGCCCGATCGGCAGCGATCCCGAGAAGACGGCCTCCGGCGTGAACGCCGAGAAGCTGTACCCCGTGCGCACCAGCACCGAGATGTCGAAGATCAAGAGGATGAGGATCTCCAGGACGAGCGAGACCCCGAGGACGCGGGAACTGAAGTCCACGCCGATGCGGGCGAGCGCGAAGCAGGCCGCGATGGACAGCAGCCCCCAGGCGAACCAGGGCATGTCGAAGCCGGTGAGCTCGGCGATGACCGCCTGCATGTAGAAGCCGCTGGTGCCGACCGTGCCGACGACGAAGAAGTTGTAGCCCACCGTCGCGATCAAACCGGCCACCAAGCCTCCGGTGCGCCCGAGGCCCTTGACCACGAACGCGTAGAAGCCGCTGGCGTTGACCAGCTGCTTCGACATCTGCGCGTAGCCGACGGCGAAGAGAAGCAGCACGATCGCCACCAGGAAGAACGAGACCGGGGCTCCTCCCCCGTTGCCCAGCCCGATCACCAGGGCGGACACCACGACGATGCCGGTCAGCGGCGCGACGGCCGCGAGCACCAGGAACACGATTCCGGCCACGCCGAGCGCGTTGGCGCGCAACCGCGTGTTGACGACGTCGGCCGTGCTGAGAACGCTGTCGTCCGCCACATCGGCTCCCGAAGCAGGCAGATCGGCGCGAAGCCCGTCCCGCGTGCGGCTCCGCTTCCCGGACACCACTCCACCGCGCCGCACATGCTAGGCAGGCCGACCGCAGCCGCGAGCCCGAACCTGATCGCGTCCACCCGAATGGTCCAGCACTGCTGGGTATCCGAAGAATCGGAGTTGAACTGCGCTTGCTGCGCAACGAAAACCGCAGCCGGGGCGGTAGGCCCCGGCCGCTCGTCCGACGCCCGGACTGTCAGGATGCGGTCGGTGCTGCTCGGTCGCTGGCGGGGTGCACGAGGTCGATGTACTCCTGGGGCAGCTCGTCGAAGGACAGCTTGGTCACGCTGGCCACTCCGCCGTTGTAGGAGTCCTCGCCCTGGACGAGGCCGTTCTCGTCCACCGGCCACAGGATCAGCTGGCGGTGGACGACGAGGTAGTCGGCCGACTCGTCATCGACCGGGATGCCGCTCTGCGCCGCGTACGAACCGGGGTAGATCTGCTTCAGGAATCCCTCGGTGACCACGCAGTGGTCGTCGACGACCAGCCGGTCCAAGGTGAACTCGAGGATGTTGGTGCGGGTCTTGAGAAACTCCACGTAGTACGTCCGGACCCCGTCGCGGCCCGTCGGGCCGACGTCCTGGCCGCCGTGCCAGAAGTGGTAGTCCGGAGCGGGGCTCAGCGTCGCCATCAGGCGGTCGAGGTTCGGTTCGGCTTCCGCCTTCATGTGTTCGATCACGATGCCCAGGACGACGCGGTGCCGCTCGTTCGTCGTGGCGGCGAGGCGCTCCTCGAGCATTTCCCAGGTGCGGTTGGGGTCGATGACGGCCACGGGAACTTCCCTTCTGCGGCAAGCGGATGTCACGTCAGATGGTGTCCCGGGAACGCCGGCGGATCATCCGACGCGCGTCGGCAGGTACCCGCGGCCCGCCCGACGCGCGTCGGTTCAGAACGTCTCGCCGAACACCTCCGAGGCGGCCAGTTCCGTCGACGACAGCGTCACCCGGCGGACCATGAGCACCAGCGTCGCCTTGAACCGGTCCATCGGATCCGCCAGGTCCCAGCCCATCTCCGCTTCGAGGTGGGCGAGCCGGGCAGCGACGGTGCTGTGGTGCACGTGCATCTCCTCCGCGGTGCGCCGGAGCGACCCGAACACGCAGTAGGCCTCCAAGGTGGCCACCTCCTGCTCGCCGGCCGGGGACGTCGCGATCACGTTGATGCGCGCCGCATCCGGGTCGTTGAGCAGGCGTTTCAGCGGCAGCTCTGCGAGCAGTTCCAGCGATCCCAGCCGCCCGTACGACACGGCCCGCCGCCCGTATCCCGTGGACGAGGCGAAGCGCAGCGCTCGACGTGCCTGCTTCCACGACGCGGGCGCGGCGTACACGCTCATGCGGTCGCCGATCCCCACCCACGGGCCGCGCGCGCCGTCCGCACTGGTGCGCGCCATCGGATGCTCGACGACGATCGCGCTGTGCAAGTCTTCTGCGAGCCGGCGGTCGTCGCTGTCGTCCTGCAGGAGCACGGCCGTCAAGTTCCCGACCGCGACCGAGTGCACGAGGCGCCCCGGACAGATGCGCGCGACCAGTTCCACCGCGTCCTTGCTCGACGTCGTGGACAGCGCGAGTGCGCGCACTTTCCTGGAGGTGTCGAGTCCGAGCAGGCCAACCGCCCGAACTCGGTCCTCACGCCGTTCCTTGTCCGAGAGCACCACTTCCAGCAATCCCGGATGCCCCAACCGCGGACCGGTCGCAGACCGCGGCACGGCAACCCGCAAAGCGTGCTGGAGCCGGTCGAGGAGGAGCGAGTCGAGCGGATGTTCAGCAGTGCCACCGCGTTCGACCCACACAGCCGGTTCCGAGGTGGTCGACGTCGCGGGGCATCCGTCGTCGAGCAGGTCGCCCAGCGCCCCGTACCGGATCACCGTGCCCGATGCCCACTGCGCACCGACGGGGCACTCCGCGAGCAGCGCCGCAGACCGCACGAGCGCGTCGGCGTTGGCGGCGGACTCGCTGAGCCCGTCGAAGAAGGCGATGACCCGGAACATCGACAACGCGTCGGAAGCCAGCTCGGACATCCGCAACTGCTCATCGCCAGTTGGCACGTCGAGCACCAGAACCTCCAAACACCGAGCCACCGTCCGGCATGACGTTGCTGAGAACGGCGCGGAAGCACCGATTCTCCGCAGAAACCACACCCTGCTCAACCGGCAGTGCCCGCTGATCGGGAAGACGTCCTCGCGCGAGGTGTTCCGCGAGACGCGAGAGCGGCGATGCTGGTACCACAAAGCTGCCAATGCCCTTGCCCCGCTGTCGAAATCCGCCCAAGAAGGCTCCGGCCGATCTTGGCAGTAGTCGGCCAGGTCCCAGGTTACAGTCGGTCGATGCACATCTTCCTGCTCCTGGTCGTGGCGCTGGCGCTTCTGCTGTTGCTCGCGCTGGTGATTTACGGGCGGCTCGTGGTCCGCAACCAGCGCAGGTCCTTAGCAGTGCTGCGTCAGAACGGCCTCGCGTTCCTGTGCCGTCCAACGCTGGGCATGCTGAGCTTCGCCGGATTCATCCTCAGCGTCGACCACAACGCGATCTCGCTGTGGAAAGTCGGCCTCGGCGAACCGGTGCGGAAGCAAGCGTTTCCCAGCCCTGGGGCCAGGGTTGCGCCAACCACGGTGAAGATCAACGTTGCGCGCAGGTCGTCCGGGCTGTCCGTGATCTCCTCGGCCGCAGAACGAGTGGACGTCGTCATCTACCCTGATCCGACGATGTCGTACTCGGCCCCCGCCGGTGGTGCTTTTCTCGACCTCGTGCGCGAAAAGATCCAGGAGGAGCTCGCGCGCATTCCCCGGTCCCCCGAATGACCATCGGATGCGCCCACCGCACGAAGGTCACCAAGGGACCGAGCTCAGCTGGGCTCGGCCGCCACGCGGAACTCCGCCGGCACGTCCGAGGTGTCCGCTGCGCTGGCCACGTCGGCGGCCATGGCACCGATCAGCGGCGCGAACTTCGCCCCGTGACCGGAGCAGGGCGACACCACGGTGATCCCGTCGGCTCGGTCGAGGACGAAGTTCTCGTCGGGGGTGTTGGTGAACAGGCACGTGGTCTCGGCGTAGGGCTCCGGCTCCAGGCCGGGGAGGTGCTCCTGCACGTAGGAGGTGACCCGGCGGCGGTTGTCCGGGTCGACGAGCTGGTCCTGGTGCGCGGCCGACGGCAGCGGTTTGCCGCCGTTGAACTCGGCGACCTTCTGCCCGCGGAAACCGGCGTCCTCGCCACCCGGCAGGCCGTAGACCACGATCCGGTCGGTCATGGAGATGAAGGTCGGCCACGAACTGCCGGATCCGTCCCGGTACGGGAAGTGGTACGCCTGCTCCTGCCGGACCACCAGCTCCGGCATCCGGGACAGGAATCCGCGCGGGAGCGCCAGATCCGCCAGCAGATCGGGCAGCCAGCCACCGGCGCACACCACGACTCGTTCTGCTTCCACGACATCACCGCGGCTCGACACCAGCCGGTACCCGGCGCCTTCCCGCGCAGCCGACGCCAGCTGCCAGCCCGTCTCCAGGTGCGCGCCGTGCGCGACCGCCAGTTCGACCATCGCCTCCACGGCTGCCTGGGCGTGGATCACCCCGGCGCCCGGGTGCCACAGGACCGGGGTGTCGAAGCGGAACTCCGGCCACCGCTCGGTGGCCTGCTGGACGCTCAGCAGCTCGTGGTCGACGCCGAGGTCTCCGAGCACCTGCGCCAGGGTTTCGGGCTGGCGTCGCGCGCCGAAGTCGACGGCGCCGGTCGGCGTGACGAGGGTGCGGCCCGCACTTCGTTCGAGCTCGTCCCACAGCGGTTTCGCCCGCACCATCAACCGGGCGTAGAGGCGCTCGGCGTAGGCGTAGCGGAGGATGCGCGCGGATCCGTGCGAGCTGCCGCCGCGGTGGGCTGGAGTCGTCTGCTCGAGCAGGGTCACCTCGTGGCCCCGGGCGGCCAGCTGCCACGCGGTGGCAGACCCTGCCAGACCGGCACCGATGACGGCGTACTGCGATGTGAGCGAAGGCACTGCGGCTCCGGAAGATCGTCGAATCGGGGTGGACGAGACCCATCAGAACCCGCCTGGTCCAGATCTGTCCAACGCGTCCTCGTCGCCGACTGGTGCGTTCAGCTCCCCGCGGCGTCCCGCTGAGCCGGCTCCGCGCCGGGCTCCAGTCGGCCCGCCGCGCGCGCCATGAACGCCTCCGCCTTGGCGTTGTCCGGTTCGCTCAGCAGGCTGGCGGCCACGTACGCCACGAGGCTCAGCCCCATGCCGATCAGGATCCGGGTCGCGTCACCTTCCCAGAACGCGGGGAGCGGAACACCGAGTTCGATCACGAACCCGTACAGGATGAAACCGCCACCGGCCACGATCGCGGCCACCGCACCGGTGCTGGTCCCCCGGCGCCAGAAGAAGCCGAGGATCAGCGGCACGAACAGCCCTGCCGCCAGCACCTCCGAAGCCAACGACAGCAGGTTCAGCGCGCTGGGCAGCCGCACCGCCACCAGGAATCCCGCGACCGCCGCGAGTGCGGTGCCGATCCGCCCGTAGCGCACCTTCGACCGCTCGGACGCGGCAGGGCGCACGTACTTCACGAAGAGTTCGGCCATGTAGAGCGAACTGAGGTTGAACGTGGTGCAGATCGTCGACATGATCGCGGCCGCGATGCCGACGAAGACGATGCTCCCGAGCAGCGGGGACATGTGGTCGCGCACCAGCGCGGACACGATGCCTCCCGACGGCAGCTGCGCGAAGACCGCGACCGATGCGACGCCGGTGAAGACGACCAAGAAGTAGAGCGGGATGAACCCGCCCATAGCCGTCACAGCGGCCAGTCGTGCGCCTCGGGGGTTGCGCGCGGCCTGGATGCGCTGCCAGGCGGCACCGTCGATCGTGAAGGCGAGCCCGAAGGAGATGATGTAGGTCAAGTTGTCGCCGATGCCGCTGAAGAGGTTGAGGTACCCGGGTCCGCGAGTGGCTTCGACGGCTTGACCGATGTTGTGCGGACCGCCCGCGAGCACGACCGCGACGACGACCGTCACGACGAGTCCGGCCAGCAGCAGCACGAACTGGATGGTCTCGGTCAGCACGACCGCCCGGAATCCGCCCGTGATCGAGTACAGCAGCGACACCGCGGTGCCGAGGACGACCGCCGTCGCGTAGCCGATGCCGAAGAACGACGCGAAGAACCCGCCGATCGCGACCATCTGCGATGCGCCCCAGACGATCAAGTAGATCGTCAGCACCACCGAGAGCAGATTTCCGGCGGTGGCGTTGTAGCGCGAAGCCATGATGCCGTTCTGCGACACCGAGCCGACCCGCCGGATCGCGGGCGCCAGTGCGACCAGTGCGATCACGGCGAGCACCGTCGGTCCACCTAGGACCCACCACGACACCAGTCCGGACTGGAAGGCCTTGTCCACCGAGATCAGCGCGGAATTGGCGCCGTACCAGGTCGCGATGAACGCCAGCCCGAGCGACCACGACGGCATCGCCCGGCTGGCCAGGAAGTAGTCCTCCTCGGTCGCGGTCCTCCGCTTGTACATCGCCACGGCCAGCAGCACCGCGAAGTAGACCGCCAGACTGCCGACCAACCACGCACCGGACATCTCGATCCTCGACTTCCCGCCGATACGGCAATCGTCAAGTGCCCTGTTCGAGGGGCAGGACTCTAGGAGTCCGGAACGAGGGAGGACAGTCCGATTCCCATGCCGTGAGAACCCCGGCGATCACGAACGCGGCCGTGATCGAACATCCCGGCCCAGACCGGGAAAACCGCTCACGCGCTGTGCCGGATCACGCCGTGCGGAGTTCCTTCTCCAGCGGTGTCGGGAAGGACGGGACCACGGGCGTGCCGTCCAGCCGGGACTGCAGAGCATCCGCCGCGTCCCGCACGGCGCGGACCGCCGCTTCCCCGCGGTCGACCAGCAACCTGGTGGCGATGTTCCCGTCCGGCCGCACCGCCCAGCCTCCGACGACCTCACCACCCCACCAGACCGTCGGCCCGATGTTGCCGTTCCGGTCGAACAGGGCCCGGGAATCCGCGGGCAGGTACCAGTCGCGTTCCTTCCAGCCCATCGGCGTCGGATCGAGGGCGGGCAGCAGCGCGGCGGTCGGGGCGGCGGGCTCGTCGGCCACGGCGTCGTCGGCCAGGACAAGCCCGCAACCGACGTCGACGGTGTCCAGGGCGGCGAGGGCCTTCCGGGTGACGCCGAGCGTCCAGCCGGTCCACCACCGGACGTCGGCGACGGTGGCCGGGCCGAACCGCCGCAGGTACTGCTCGACCAGGCGGGCCTTGGCATCCGGCAGCTCGGGGATGCCCTGCGGCCACCAACGCGACGCCGGTTCCCAGGTGTGCGCCCGGGACGTCCACGACCCGCGCGGTTCGCTGCGGACCATCCGCCCCTCGGCCCCCATCAACACCAGCACGGACGTGGTGATGTTGCGCTTCACGTCCCACTTCTTGTCCGAAGTCGGCAACAGCGCGGTCCGCAACCGCGGCTCGTCGGCCGACAGCTGGGCCGCGGTGGCCGAACCGCGTTCCGCCAGCGCCGCCTCGACCGACGACTCCAGCGACCGCAGCCAGCCGTCGACGTCGGCGGGCAGTTCCGGCTCGGTGGGGATGTCCGAAAGCTGCCGGACGAGCCGTTTGCGCTGCTGATCGGCGATGTCCAGCGACGCGGCGTGGTGCACGACCGGAACCAGGTCGGCAGGCACCACGAACAGCGTCCGGCGCATCGCCAGCATCCGGACCAGCGCGCGGTCGTCGTACATCGCCCTGGCCACGTCCTCGATCGACACCGAGGCGCAGCGGGCCAGCACCGACAGGAAGACCGTCGCCGGATCGGTCGCGTGCAGCACCACCACATCGGACGCCGCCCGGACCGGATCGCCCGCCGTCCCGGCGAGGTGGTGCCGGGCGACCAGCCGAGCCCGCCGCCCTTCGATGTCGAACCCCATGCCCCATGGCTACCAGCCGACCCCGACAACCACCGGACGCACCGCCGCGAAACCCGCAGCCGTCGTGGCGGCGGTTCAGGCCGCCGGCTCGCGCAGTGCCTTGCGGCGTCCGTGCTGCCCGACCGACTTGTCCTTCAGGTCGATGCCCTTCGTCTCCGGCAGGCCCAGCACGACGAGACCGCTGATCAGGCCGAGCGCGAGGCTGTACCAGATGAACGCGCTGGCCATGCCGTGGCTGGAGAAGAACGTCTGCAGGTACGGGGCGGTGCCGCCGAACAGCGCCACGGCGATCGAGTAGGGCACGGCCAGCCCGACCGCCCGGATCCTCGTCGGGAAGATCTCCGCGTAGACGGCGGGCCCGATGGACGTCGACATGGCCAGGAAGACCAACGCGATCGACATCGCGAAGAACAACGACCACGCCGACTGGTTGAGCATCGCGTTCAGCGGGAAGCTCAGGACCGAGAGACCGACGAGCGCGGCCAGCAGGATCGGCTTGCGGCCGATCCGGTCCGAGAGCGCGCCGAACAGCGGGCAGGCGATCAGGAAGACGATCTGCGCCGCGACGCCGGCCCACAACGCCTGAGCCGCAGGCACCTTGATCACGCTGATGGCGTACGCGGGGGCCGAGATCGCCCACTGGTAGTAGAGGACGGTCATCCCCACGGTCATCCCGATGACCTGGAAGAGCAGCTTGGGGTGCTCCCGGACGGTCCGCCAGATGGCGCCCTTCTTGGTGCGGAGGTGCTGCTCGTCCTCGTTGGTGGTGGGGTCGTCGTGGACGGCTTCCTCCACGAATGCCTCGGTCTCGTGCATGCGCAAGCGCATGTACAGCGCGTAGAGCCCGAACACACCACCGAGGATGAACGGAAGCCGCCAGCCGTAGGCGTTCATCGACTCGGAGCTCAGCATCGTGGAGAGCACGGCGGCGAGCAGGGTGCCGCTGAGCTGCCCGACGGTGCCGGAGAAGTAGATGAGGCTGGACCACAGCCCGCGCTTGTCCTTGGGGGCGGCCTCGGCGATGTAGGTCTGCGCGGAAGGCAGTTCGCCGCCGTGCGCGAGGCCTTGGGCGAGGCGGGCGAGGACCAGGATGATCGAGGCGCCGATGCCGATGGTGGCGTAGTTCGGCGCGATGCCGATCAGCAGGCTGCCGCCCGAGGCCAGCGCGACGCACAGCGCCATGGAGAGCTTGCGGCCCATCTTGTCGGCGATCCAGCCGAACAGCGCGCCGCCGAAGGGACGTGCGAAGAACCCGGCCGCGAACACGATGAGCGTCTTGAGCACGTCGGAGACGGGGTCGCCGCCGTGGAAGAACTGGGAGGCGAAGAACGGGGTGAAGGTGGTGTAGACACCCCAGTCGAACCACTCCATGGCATTGCCGGAGCCGATGCCGAACAGCGTGCGGGCCTTGCTCTGGTCGGCGGAAGTCCGGATGTGGCTGCGGGATTCGGTGTCGCTCACGATGCGATCTCCTCGGCGAAGGCGTCCAGCCTGCGGGCGGCGAGGCCGGCGTAGACGGCGGACGCGTCGGACAGCACCGCCGGGTCGAAGTCCGCGCGCGGCGAGTGGTTCATCGGGGCGGCATCCGGATCGAGCCCCGGCGGGGTGGCGCCGATGCCGAGGAACGCCCCGGGGACGGCGGCGATGACCCGGGAGAAGTCCTCCGACGCCGATATCGGGTGGGGCATGTCCTGGTAGCGCTCCTCGCCGAGGACGTTGCGGACCACGTCGGCGCTGAAGTCGACCTCGGCGGCCGTGTTGACGGTCGTCGGGTACTCCCGGTCGAACCGGTACTCGACGTCGACGCCGTGCGAGGCCGCGACACCCTCCACAGCCCGCCGGATCGAGGAGGCGAGCAGCTCCGAGTTCGCCTCGCTGTAGCAGCGGACGGTCGCTTCGAACGTCGCGGTGTCCGGGATGATGTTGCGCCGCGTGCCACCGGTGAACTTGCCGACGGTGACCACGACGGGGTCGAAGATGTCGAAGGTCCGGGTCACCATCGTCTGCAGCGCGGTGATCATCGCCGCTGCTGCGGCGATCGGGTCCTTCGCCCGGTGCGGGGCCGAGCCGTGGCCACCGGCACCGCGGACGGTGACGTACAGCCCGTGCGAGGCGGACATGACCGTCCCGGCCCTGCTGGTGAACACCCCGGACGGCAGCTGGCTGGAGAACACGTGCATGCCGAACGCGGCGTCGACCCGCCTGCCCGCGGCGTCGAGGACTCCTTCGTCGATCATGACACCGGCGCCGTCGAAGCCCTCCTCACCGGGCTGGAACATCAGCACCACGTCGCCCTTGAGCGCGTCGCGGTGCTGGCACAGCAGCTTCGCGGCACCGACCAGCGACGTGGTGTGCAGGTCGTGCCCGCACGCGTGCATCGCGCCGTTCGTCGAGGCGAAGTCGAGCCCGGTCTCCTCGTCGACCGGCAAGGCGTCCATGTCCCCGCGTATCAGCACGGTCTTCGGGTCGGCCGCCTCCCGCTGCCCACCGCGGAGCACGGCGGTCACCGACGTCGTCCTCGTGCCCGTCGTGATCTCCAGCGGAAGCCCGGAAAGCGCGGAGAGCACCGCCTCCTGGGTCCGCGGGAGGTCGAGCCCGATCTCCGGATGGCCGTGCAGCCGCTTGCGCAGCTCGGCCAGATCGCCCTGCATCGCCGTGGCATCTTCGAGAAAGGTCATGCCCTGCTCCTTGCCTGCCCGCGAACCTCGCCAACGCCGGTTTTGCCCGAGTTCGACGAACCCGGTTCCGGCGCAAGCCGTTCCGGCCCGCCCGAGCCGGACCGTCCGAATTCCGCCAGGCCGCGATCGCCCGATCGGACGGTAAGAGATAGGACGACCGGTGTCCAGACGCCGCAACAAGATGGCAACAGCAGAACACCGAACCGGAACCAGCCGGTTCCACAAGCACGCGCGGCCGGTACTCGCGCAACGCGATCCGAATCGGCGCCAGTCGCCGACCAGAAGACCACTGTGGACGGATCAGCTGGCACCTCCACGCGCCCAGCTCCGACCCTGCTTTCGCGGCGACACAACCACCTTGTTCACAGCGGAGCGCAGTGTAAGGTGAATCGTCCGATAGGGGCCAGTTCGGGGGGCGGCATGACGAGCACTGCAACGCGGCGCGGTCCGTGGATGTGCGCAATCGCGGGACTCTTCGCGACCATTCTCACGGGCTGCTCGAGCGATACCGACAGTGCTGCACAACCGAGCACGGACGCGCAGCCCGCACCTACCTCGGCGCCCGCACCCAGCACCGCAGCTGCGACGGATTCCCCTTGCACGTACACACCATTCGGCGTCCCGCTCCCCAACCCCGAAGCGCCCGCCTACGCAGGACCCGGCCCGCACCTCGCGGTGCTGGAGTACGCGACCGGTGCCAACAACAGCGCCCTCACCATGCAGGACAGCGGCGTCACGAGCCTGCCGCCCGAGTGGCGACCGCCGTACAACGACGACAACGTCAAAGTCGGCGAGATCGAACCGCGCTTCGACCCGCGCGAGACGCAGTTGGTGATCTGCCTGACCGCGATGCGGCAGGCCGGGGCGACGCCGATCGGCACGTGCACGATGTACGAGATCGACATTCCCTCGACCTTCGAGGTCTACCCGGCGGACTACGACTTCACCGCCTACGAGGCCCGCACCGGCAATGCGCTCACCTCCTTCTCCATCCGCGGCGACCAGACCGCGGAGCAGTCGTGCCCCGGAGCCTCGAACCTGGTCGGCAACGAACGATTCGGACAAGCCATCCAACCGGACACCTTCGCGGCACACGTGCAAGACCTGATCACCCGCACGGCGTGAACCAAGGCCGGTTCCCCGCGGAACGCCGGTTCGACATTGATCCACTTTGGACTTCGATCACGTCCACAAGGGACGTGTCCGCGTTTGCCTGGAGGAGTGGTCGAGGCTGTCGTCCTGATCAGCCAGACCTCGTCCGCACCGTCGTCATGGCGAAGTTGTGTCCTGGTGGGCGCGTCGGGCTGCGAGTTCTGTTCGGGTGCGGATGCCGAGCTTCGCGTAGATGCGGGTGAGGTGGTACTGGACGGTCTTGACCGAGACGAAGAGCTCGGCCGCGACCGCCTTGTTGCTCTTGCCCTGCGCGACCAGGCCGGCGACGGCTTCTTCCTGGGGCGTGAGCTCGTCGAAATCCCGGTGCCCGCGCACCACGTTCACCCCGCCCGCAGCGAGTTCCCGGTCGCACCGCGCGACGTAGGTATCCGCACCGAGCGCGAGGTAGCAGTCGCGTGCGGTCGTGATCACCGCGTCCGCCTCGGCTCGTCGCCCGGCGCGGCGCAAGGTCTGGCCGAAGGCGAAGTGCACCCGCGCCCGGTCGTAGCGGAACGGCAGCGGCTCCAGCAGGGTGATCGCGCGCTCGAACGACGCCCGCGCGGCGTCCAGGTCGCCCCGCATGCCGTGCCACCGCCCGCGGGCGTACGAGAGCCGGGCGCGTGCCGATGCGTGCCCCCGCGCAGCAGCGTTCTCCTCGTGGTGGGTCAGGAACGCGTCGGCCTCGTCCGACCGTCCGATGAGGACCAGGGCATTGGCGTACACGTCGGCCCACGGCCAGTACCCGGGCTGGCTGACCCAATCCCTGGCCCAGGGTTGCGAGAGCGGCTCGAGGGCGCGCACCACAGCTGCGTAGTCCGCACGTGCCTCGCTGAGCGCGGCCCGCGCCATGGCCGCTGGAACGCGCATGATCTCGTAATCCCGGGCACCGGCGTCTCCGGCGCGCAGGGAACGTTCGGCCTCGTCCCAGTCGCCCCGCAGGGCGTGCACCTGGGTTCGGGTCCAGGCCAGCAACGGCACGAGCAGGTGCATCCCGGAGCGTTCGGCGAGCTCGACACCGGCGGTCGCGGTCCGCAGCGCGTCGGCCCACTCCCCCGTCATGAACTGGACCCTGGCGAGCCATCCGTGCGCCCACAGGGAAATGCGCAGCGAGCCGCCGAGGAAGTCGGTCGGCAGCGCGCTCTCGAGCTCTTCCCGCGCGCGTTCGGGAGCGTCCGCGGCCAGGTGCAACCACCCGGCGGACATCGTGACCCGCTGCGCGACCGGCCCCTCCGGAACCCGCTCCATCAGCGCGGGGTAGCCGCGGAGCGCGACGTCGGTGCCGTCGATCGGTGCGACGCCGAGCCCGCGGATCGCAGCGGCCTCGACGGCCGACGGCTCGTCCGGCGCCACCAGCTCGATGGCCCGGTCCGCCCACTCGACGAGGCTCCGGGGACGGCAGCGCGCCAGGTGGTGGAGCACGTACCGCTGGGCGATGAGCGAAGCCGTGCCCGGGTCCCGGTGGGCGTTGACCAGTTCCCAAGCGCGGCCTAGGCGGTTCTCCGCTTCGGCGGGCCGGCCGCGGACCACGGCGAGGTAGCCGAGCACCGCGTTGCGCAGCGGGGTTTCGCGCAGCGACTCGAGCTGGGCGAGGTAGCGGGAGGCGCGGGGCACCTCGCCCGCTCCCACGAGCGCATCGACCGCCCGGAGCAGCCGGGCACCGCGGAGCTCGTGCTCCTCGCTGGCCTGCGAAGCGAGCATGAGCAGGTCGGCTGCGGTCGCCCAAGCACCCTGGTGGGCGCGCTCGGCAGCGAGCTCCTCGAGGCGATCGCCGAGCTCCGCGTCCGGCCGGGGCGAGGCGAACCACCGGTGCCGCAGCGCCAGCGCGGGATCGGCGACGACGTCCGCCGCCACCGAGTGCAGCTCCGATCGGCGAAGCGGACCGAGTTCGTCGAGCACGGCGCGCCGCGCTACCGGATCGGGCAGGCGCGCCCACGCACCGTGCTCGTCGAGCAGCGCCAGCAGCCCGGCCCGGGAGGCCAGGTCGACCGCCTCCGCCACGGCCGTCACGCCGGCAACGCGACCTGCGTCGACGACCTCGACGGCCCTGGCCTGGCGATCAGCGGCCTCCAGGACCGCGACGGCCGCCACGACCTGGCGTGCTTGCACCGGCAGGGTTTCGAGCCGGGCGCGGATCGCGCGGGCCGCCGTCGCGGGCGCTGGGAGCGAGAAGTGCGGGGCGGACCAGTCGGCGGCCGGTACCTCGTCCAGGATCTCGACGACGTCGCGGACCCGGCCGCCCGCGTGGCGGACCAGCCGCTCCACCTGGTGCGCCGGCAGGACGACGCCGCGTTGCTCGGCGAGCGCGGCGACGTCGTCCGCGGTCAGCTCGTCGAGCCGGACCACGCGCCGGGCGGCTGCGAGGACCGCGTCGTGGAGCAGGTCGTCCGCCGCGCCCGGAAGGGCCTCCCGAACAGGCTCGCGCCAACCGAGCACGATCAGCACCCGAGGCACGCCCGGGCGCTGTGCTGCGCTGACGAGCGCCTGGACCGAGAACGCGTCCGCGTGCTGGGCATCTTCGAGCACGACGACGGCGTCCCACACCGGTTGGCCATCGGTGCTCTCGGACGTATCGCCCAGCGAGTCCAGCCAGCGCCTCGCCGCTCTCGGCGGCGAGTCCGCAGGCCCGGCCACCAACCGCTCCAGCACGGTGCCGGGCTCGTCCTCCCACGGAAGGCCGAGCAGGCGGTGGGTCGAGGTGCTGGCGACGGCGGTGCCGCACTGGTCGGCGAATGCGCGCACGAACGTGCTCAGACCACCGCCGACGGCCGCTGTCACCACGACCAGCTCCGATGTCGCACCCGGTTTCGCGACGGCGCCGACGAGGTCGTCGAGCGCTCGCCGCCGGGACGGCACCAGTCGTGGTCCAGGGCTCATCGGACCACCGTAGGCCAGCTCGGCCTGCGTCCACGAGGTCAGCCGAGGTCCCCACCGGCCACCGGCAGCACGGTGCCCGTGATGTAGGAAGCCTCGTCGGAGGCGAGGAACGCGATCGCCGCAGCCTGCTCGTCGAGCGTGCCGTAGCGGTGCATCGGCGACGAGGCGATCGTCTGGTCGATGTGCGCCTGGAACCACGCCCGCTCCTGGTCGTTGCGCGGTTCCGGGGTTCCGCGCGAGATCTTGCGTGCAGGCGCCTCGGTACCGCCCGGCGCCGTCGCGACGACGCGGATCCCGTGGTCGGCGTACTCGAGGGCCAGCGAGGCGGTGATGGCGTTGATGCCGCCCTTGGCCGCCGAGTAGGGGATGCGGTGGATGCCCCTGGTGGCGGCCGACGAGACGTTGACGATCACACCCGATCCGGCCGCCACCATGCCGGGCAACGCCGCCCGGCAGGCGAAGAGCGTGGTGAACAGGGAGCGGTCGAGCTCGGCGCGGATCTCGGCGTCGGTGAACTCGGTGAACGGCTTGAAGTTGATCGCGCCCCCGACGTTGTTGACGAGCACGTCGACCCGGCCGTGCTGCGCGATCGCCCGCTCCACCAGCGACGCAGCGCCGTCCCACGACTCGAGGTCGGCGATGGCGGAAGTCGCCGAGCCGCCGTGCCGGACCAGCTCCTCGGCCACCTCGCCGACCAGCTCGGACCTGTCGGCGAGCACCAGGTTCCCGCCCTCGGCGGCGATCCGGCGGGCGACCTGCGCGCCGATCCCCTGCGCGGCGCCGGTCACGACGACGACCTTGCCGGCGAACCGCCCGGGGGTGACGAACCGCGGGCGCGCACCGGCGGCGGTGTCCGCCATGGCGCGGCGCATGGTCTGCTTCGAGCGCTCGGCGTGGGCGGCGATGAGGGCACGTGCGCCGTCCCGGTCGCCGCGCTCGAACGCCTCGACGATCTCGACGTGGTCGGTGGCGCAGCGCGGGTGGCACCACGTCGCGTTGCGCAGGACCTCGGCCATCCGGCCCTTCACGCCCAGCGCCTGGTAGGCGTGCAGCAGGTGTTCGTTCCCGGTGAGCGTGAAGAGGTAGTCGTGGAACGCCGCGTTGGTCTCGGTGTACGCCGCGGCGTCGACGAACCGGTCTTCCTCGACGTAGGGCAAGGTGAGTTCGGCGAGCAGCCGGTAGCCGGCGAGCTGCTGGGAGCCGAGCCGCCCGATGGTCAGTTCCAGCGCACCCAGCTCGAGTGCTTGCCGCGCCTCGAAGAGCGCGTCGGAGGACTGGACGTCCGGGTGCTCCTCACCGATCTGGTAACCGTCCGGTGCCGTCGTCGCCTGCGCGGCCACCGGAACCTGCTCCGGCGCCGGAACCTGTTCGGGCGCCGGGAACATCTCCTGGCCGGCGATGTTCCGCCCCTCGGCGGCGACCAGCAGGTCGCGGTCCGGGTCGAGCTCGGTGACCGGCCCGTCCCCCGCGGCCGGCACGCCCATCAGCTGGCCCGCGATCCGCCGCGCGACGTCTCCGGGGTCGGTGTGGTCCGCGACGCCCGACCACGGCCCGATCTCGGTGTCCGGGAACATGACCTGCCCCGCGATGTTCCTGGCCTCGGGGTCGGTGATCAGCTCCTCGACCGGGAGCGGCGCGGCAACCTCCGGCGCGCTGGTCCCGTCGCCGGCTGCGCGCTCGGCACCGGCTGCGGCGAGGGCGAACTTCTCGTAGTAGAAGCCGGTCGGTTCGACACCCGCGTCGGCGACGTGGCTGCGGACCGCTTCGACCATCGGCGGAGGCCCGCAGAGGTAGATGGCCACGTCTCCGCCGTTGAGGTGCTCGGGGCGGATCAGGCTCATCACGTAGCCCTTGTTGGTCGCCGAGCTGTTCGGGTCGGCGACGCAGTGGTCCCAGGTCAGGCCGGGGAGATCGGCCACCACGTCCTCGATCTGGTCGAGCGCGACCAGGTCCTCGTCGGTGCTGACCCCGTAGATCAGGTGCGCCCGCCGCTGACTTCCTTCGGCGCGCAGCTTGCGGACCATGGACAGGACCGGGGCCAAGCCGGTGCCACCGGCCAGCAGCAGCACGGGACGATCGGTCTCGCGCAGGAAGAACGAACCGTTCGGCCCGGTGAAGGTCAGCTCGTCGCCGACCGCCGCGCGCTCGGTCAGGTATTCCGACATCACCCCGCCGGGGCTGAGCTTGACGAGGAAGGTCAGCCGCTCCTCGTGCGGCGCGTTGCTGAAGGAGTAGGAGCGCGACTCGCCGGTCCCCGGCACGGCGATGTTGACGTACTGCCCCGGCAGGAACGCCAGATCACCCCGGTTCGGGATCTCCACGGACAGTTCGACCGTCGTCGCCGAGAGCCGCCGCAGCTCCGCGACCGTCCCCACGTACGACTCGGCGCGGGTCTTGGCGACCTCCGAGGTGCTCGCGATCTGCAGCACCAGGTCGGAACGCGGCCGCATGCTGCAGGGCAGCACGAATCCGCGCTGCGCTTCGTCGGCGGAGAGCGCGTCGTCGAGGTAGCTGCCACCGTCGAAGTCGCCCGACTCGCAGAACGCCTTGCACGTCCCGCAGGCCCCGTCGCGGCAGTCCAGCGGGATGTTGATCCGCTGGCGGTACGACGCGTCCGCGACCGTCTGGTCGGGCCGGCAGGTGATGAACCGGGTGACACCGTCCTCGAAGGACAGCGCGACCTGGTGGGCGGCCACCTCGGTGGTGACTCCGCTGTCGACGCTCATGGACCCGCTCACCTCCCGTCAGAAGTGGTAGATGTCGACCACGTGGTGGATGTAGTCGTTCTTCGGCACCACCGTCTTGCGGCGGATCAACGGCTGCTCGCCGGAGAAGTCGATGGTGTAGAAGGAAGTTCCGTAGTAGGGGTCGACGGTCTTGTAGCGGAAGTACATGGTGTGCCAGTTGAACCGCACGTCGACCACATCGCCGCGGCGCTCGATCACCTCGACGTTGCTGATGTTGTGGCTGGTGCGCGGCTCCGGGATGGACGTCGCCGACGACCGCTCGGTGCGGATCCGGAAGACCCGGTCCTCCAGGCCGCCCTTGTTCGGGTAGTAGATCAGCGAGATGTCGGTCTGCGGGTTCTCCACCAGCAGGTCGTCGTCGCCCCACGCAGGCATCCAGTACACGACGTCGTCGGCGTAGCACTCGAGCCACTTCTCGAACTCGCGGTCGTCGAGGTAGCGGGCTTCGCGGTAGAGGAACTGCTCGATCGAGTTCTGGGTGATCAGCTTGGTCTCGCCAGCCGAAGTGCTCATCTCAGGCCTCCTTCCGGTTCTGCTGGGCGCGCGCGGCTGCTTCGGCTTCCTCCTTGGCGACGGCAGCGCGCATGGTGTCGCGCCAGTAGCCGTGCTGGACCGGGTAGAGCCCCTCGTCCTCGTTCTTGAGACCAGCGGAGATGACCCCGTGCATGCCGAGCGCCTCCGCGACCTCGTCGGGACCGGTGAGCCAGTGCTCGGCGCCTCGGGACATGTCGTTCCACGGCGCGGCGGTGGCGCGGAAGGTGAGCTGGCAGGAGCGGAACTCCTCCAGGTCGTCGGGAGTCGCCATGCCGGAGGCGTTGAAGAAGTCCTCGTACTGCCGGATCCGCCAGGCGCGCGATTCGGGGCTCTCCCCCTTCGGCGCGATGCAGTAGATGGTGACCTCGGTCTTGTCCGGCGCGATCGGCCGGAAGTGCCGGATCTGCGTGGAGAACTGGTCCATCAGGTAGACGTTCGGGTACAGGCACAGGTTCCGCGAGCCCTTGACCATGAACTCGCCCTTGGCCTCGCCGAACTGCTCCTTCAGCTCGTCCATCTTGTTCCACAGAGGACGGTCCTGCGGGTTGCCCGCCCAGGTCCACAAGCAGAGGTGGCCGTTGGGGTAGGACCAGTAGCCGCCGCCGGACTTGCCCCAGCTGCCCGCGTCGAGGGTCTTGGTCGAGTTGACCGACTCACCGGTGTTGCGGCGGGAAGTGGTCGCGGCGTAGTTCCAGTGGGTCGCGGTGACGTGGTAGCCGTCGGCGCCGTTCTCGGCCTGGACCTTCCAGTTGCCGTCGTAGGTGTAGGTCGAGGAGCCGCGCAGCACCTCCAGCCCGTCGGGCGACTGGTCGACCAGCATGTCGATGACCTTGGTGGTGTCGCCGAGGTGCTCCTCGAGCGTGCTGACGTCCGGGTTGAGGCTGCCGAAGAGGAAGCCGCGGTAGCTCTCGAAGCGCGCCACCTTGACCAGGTTGTGCGAGCCGTTGGTGTTGAACGACGGCGGGTAGCCGGCCCCGTCCGGGTCCTTGACCTTGAGCAGGGTGCCGTCGTTGCGGAAGGTCCAGCCGTGGAACGGGCAGGTGAGGGTCATCCGGTTGTCGGTCCGGCGCCGGCAGATCATCGCGCCGCGGTGGGCGCAGGCGTTGATCAGGCAGTGCAGCTCGCCGTCCTTGTCGCGGGTGATGACGACCGGCTGCCGCCCGATGTAGGTCGTGAAGTAGTCGCCCGGGTTCGGCAGCTGGCTGTCGTGGGCCAGGTAGACCCAGTTGCCCTCGAAGATGTGCTTCATCTCGAGCTCGAAGATCTCCGCATCCGTGAAGATCCGCCGGTTGGCCCGGTAAACACCGGCCTCCTGGTCCTCCACGACAGCGTTCGCGAGCGTGCTGCCGATGCGTTCCAGCGCCTCGGTCATGGGTCCCTCCGCGTCGAGTTGCCCGGACGTGCTTTTCCGGAACTCAAGCACGCCGTGTCACCCGTCACACCGGGGTTCTGCCCAGGTCTGGACTGGACGTCGATTCATAAGGACTCGTTATTAATCAGCGGATTTTTCATCTTTGTGTTTCTGAGTCGCCCCGATTAGCGTCGGTTGAAGTGATGCCGAGCACGCCCGGCGACCTGGTAGGAGGTGACCGTGGATCTCAAGCAACTGCGCTACTTCGACGCCGTGGCCGAGACCTGTCACTTCGGCCGGGCCGCCGAGCGGCTGCACCTCGCGCAGCCGGCCCTCTCCCAGGCGGTTCGCCGCCTGGAGGCGGAGCTGGGGGTGCGCCTCCTGGCTCGGACCACGCGGCAGGTGCAGCTCACGGCGGCCGGCGAGTTCTTCCACCGGGAGATCCGCCGCATCCTCGGCGAGCTCGACGCCTCGGTGCTCGGGGCGAAGAGCATCGCCGAGGGCAGCCGCGGGTTGCTGCGCGTGGGCTTCACCGCCACCAGCGCGTTCACACAGCTCGCGCGGCTCTCCCGGATGGTCCGCTCGTCGCTGCCCGGCGTCGTCCTGGAGGTGCAGGCGGACCTGCTGACCCCGGCGCAGGTCGACCGGCTGCTGGACGGGCGGCTCGACCTCGGCGTGCTCCGCGGGCCGGTGGCCGAGCCGGGCATCGAGACGCGCACGCTGCTCCAGGAGTCGCTGGTGCTCGCGCTCCCGGCCGACCACCGCTTGGTGCCGGAGTCGGCGCTGGAAGTCGTCGACGTGTCGGCCGACGAGTTCGTGGCGTACGCCGACGCGCGCTCCGCGGTGAACGAAGCGGTCGTGTCGAGCTGCCGCCGCGCCGGGTTCTCCCCCGACATCACCCACCGCGCCCCGGGCACCGCCGCCCTGCTCGCGCTCGTCGCAGCGGGCCTCGGCGTCGCTCTGGTGCCGGATTCGGTGCGAAGCATGCACCTGACCGGCGTCGTCTTCCGCGACGTCGCCGGCGCCAACAGCATCGACCTCTCGCTGGCCTGGCGCGCCGACGAATCCTCGGCACTCGTGTCGAGCGCGCTGGACGTGCTGGACCACCACGGCTTCTTCACCGCCGCAAGCAGCTCACCCGACCTCGTCTGAGGACGCACATGAAGATCACCGCCATCGAGGCGATCCCGTTCCGGATCCCGTACCTGAAGCCGTTGAAGTTCGCCAGCGGCGAGGTGCACGTCGCCGACCACGTCCTGGTCCGGGTGCGCACCGACGACGGCGTCGTCGGGGTCGCCGAAGCGCCGCCGCGACCGTTCACCTACGGCGAGACCCAGCGCGGCATCATCGCCGTGATCGAGACGATCTTCGCGCCGCAGGTCCTCGGTCTCGAGCTCACCGACCGGGAGCAGATCGCGGCGCTGCTGGGGCGCACCGTCGGGAACCCGACGGCGAAAGCCGCCATCGACATGGCGGTCTGGGACGCGCTCGGGCGCACGCTGGGACTGCCGGTCTCCGTGCTGCTGGGCGGCTTCACCGACCGGATGCGGGTCTCGCACATGCTCGGCTTCGACCGGCCGGAGGCGATGGTCGAAGAAGCCCAGCGGATGCGCGAGGTCCACGGCATCACCACCTTCAAGGTCAAGGTCGGCCGCCGACCGGCGTCGCTCGACGTGGCCGTGGTCCGAGCGCTGCGGGAAGGCCTGGGCCCCGACGTCGTGCTCTACGTCGACGGCAACCGCGGTTGGACCGCGTCGGAGTCGGCCCGGTCGATGCGCCAGATGGCCGACCTCGACCTGGCCTTCGCGGAGGAGCTCTGCCCCGCCGACGACGTGCTCGGCAGGCGCTGGCTCGTGCAGCAGCTCGACGTGCCGTTCATCGCCGACGAATCGGCCACCACCCCGGCCGAGGTGACCCGCGAGGTCCTCGGGGGCTCGGCCACCGCGGTGTCCATCAAGACCGCCCGGACCGGCTTCACCGGGTCGCAGCGCGTGCTCCACCTCGCCGAGGGGCTCGGGCTCGAAGTGGTGATGGGCAACCAGATCGACGGCCAGCTCGGCTCGATCTGCACCGTCGCCGTCGGCGCCGCCCACCAGCGCAGCAGCCTGCACGCCGGTGAGCTCTCGAACTTCCTCGACATGTCCGACGACCTGCTCACCGAGCCGCTGCGGATCGAGGACGGCGCGCTCGCCGTCCGCCCCGGCCCGGGTCTCGGCGTCGAGATCGACGAGGACAAGCTCCGCCACTACCGCACCGACACCTGACCGACCGTCCACAGGAAGGATCGACGATGTCCACCGACACCACGTCCGGAACCGCCACCGCCGCAGCCTCGGGCGCCAGCGCCACCGAGCGCTTCCACTCCGACAAGTCGCCGTTCGCAGCCGTCGCGAACACCCCGCCCGCCCGGGTGGACAAGCTCGCCCGCCGCGTGCTGCAGGCCGTCCACGACACCATCCGCGAGGAGAAGGTCAGCTACGACGAGTACAACGCGCTCAAGGCGTGGCTGATCCAGGTCGGCGAGGACGGCGAGTGGCCGCTCTTCCTCGACGTGTGGGTCGAGCACGTCGTCGAGGAGGTCGCGACCGACCACCGCGAGGGCAGCAAGGGCACCATCGAAGGTCCCTACTACGTGCCGAACGCACCCGAGCGCGGCGCGAAGGGCACCATCCCGATGCGCGACGGCGAAAGCGGGACGCCGATGGTGTGGAGCGGCCAGGTCACCTCCACCAGCGGCGACCCGCTCGGCGGCGCCGTGGTCGAGCTCTGGCACGCCGACGACGAGGGCTTCTACAGCCAGTTCGCCCCCGGCATCCCCGAGTGGAACCTGCGCGGCACCTTCACCACCGACGCCGAGGGGCGCTTCGAGATCACGACGATCCGCCCGGCGCCGTACCAGATCCCGACCGACGGCTCGTGCGGTCGGCTGATCGCGGCGGCCGGATGGCACGCCTGGCGGCCCGCGCACCTCCACGTGAAGGTCTCGGCCCCGGGCCACGAACTGCTCACCGCCCAGCTCTACTTCCCCGGCGACGAGCACAACGACGACGACATCGCCAGCGCCGTGAAGCCCGAGCTCCTGCTCGCGCCGGTCGACCAGCCCGACGGCTCGGTCACCGTCGACTACAGCTTCGTGCTGGACCCCGCCCGGAGCTGAGGGAGAACGATGCTCTACGCAGTCCGAATGGACGTCGACATCCCGCGCGACCTCGACCCGGCCGCGCGGGACGAGACGATCGCGCGGGAGAAGGCGTACTCCCAGCAGTTGCAGCGCAGCGGCGAATGGGCCCACATCTGGCGGATCGCCGGGCAGTACTCCAACATCAGCATCTTCGACGTCGAGTCCCACGAGCGGTTGCACGAGATCCTGTGGAACCTGCCGCTCTTCCCCTACATGGCGGTGGAAGTCACCCCGCTGGCCACGCATCCGTCCGCCATCTGAGGACCGCCGGGCGGGGTCAAGCGGTCGCTGCCGCCGGGAAGTTGGTCTCGACCCACTTCCAGCTGGCCCGCGCGCTGGCCAGCGGCGCCATCGACGGGCGGTCGACCTCGACGATGATCCAGCCGTCGAAGGTCTCCGGGAGTTCGCCGAGGTGGTCGAGCAGCGGCACGCCGCCCAGCCCGGGTTCGAGGAAGAGGCCGTCGGTCGAGGAGGTGTACGGCCCGGGATCGGCCTGCAGGTGCCGGACGCGCTCGACGTCCAGGTCCTTGACGTGCAGGGCCGCGATGCGGTCCCGGTACCGGCGCAGCAGCCCGGTCACGTCGGCGCCCGCCCAGAAGAGGTGGCCGAGGTCGAAGCCCGCGCCGAGCACGGAGTCGGGAATCGCGTCGAGGACGTGCTCGACCTCCTGCTGGGTCTCGACCCAGGATCCGACGTGGTTGTGGAATGCGGGCCGGATCCCTTCCGCGGTGAGGATTTCCGCCGCGCGGCCGATGAGGTCGGTGTAGCGCTCCAGCCTCGCCGGGTCGAAGTCGTGGCCGACGCCGGCCACCTCGTCGAAGCGGGACATCCCGCCGCCGGTGACCATTTCGGCGGACAGGAACACGGTGTCGAGGCCGAGGGCGTGGGTTTCGTCGGCGCGGCGGCGCACCCCGTCGAACCAGTGGAACTCCTCCGCCGAGCCCGGGGTCAGCGCGACGCCGTGCGCCTCCGGCAGCCGGATCTGGACGTAGCCCGGCGCGACCTGCACGCCGACCTGGTCGATCAGCCGGCGGTAGGACCTGATGGTCTGGGTCGTGAGGACTTCCAGCATCACAGCGGAAAACCCGGCTTCGGCGGCCTCGCGCAGCACGCGGGGCTGCTTGTCGAGGAATGCGGGGTCGTCGAACTCCCATCCCCTGGCCAGGTCCGTCCACTGCAGGGTGTTGATGGCGAACTGGGAACGGTTGAGCGTCACGGGGGCTCCTCCCTCGTCGCGGATGCGGTTCAGACGTTCTTCGCGGGACGGCCGAGCGCGGCCAGGACGGCCCGGGCCGCCCGCACCGCGGTGGTCATGCCGGCCAGGGTCGAGTTGCAGACCAGCGCGGTGGGCACCACTCCGTTGCCCGCCACGAAGAGGTTGTCGAAGCCCCGCACCTTGCCGTGCGGGTCGCAGACGTTGGTCCCGTCGTCGGCGGGGCCCATGCGGACTGTTCCGGTGAAGTGCAGCGAGCACCCCGGGTCCAGCAGCGCCGACTCGGTATCCGGGTCGAACGAGCCGAGCGCGTCGCCGATCGCCTGCTGCACGTGCCGCGCCTGCTCGATCAGTTCGCGGTCGCGGTCGGACCACGCGAAGTGGACGGTGATGCGCGGCATCCCGGTGACGTCGGTGGCCTCGTCGGAGAACTCCAGCCGGTTGTCGGCCTGGACCTCGGTCGGGATGTACATGCTCGTCCCGACCTGGTAGGCCAGCCGCGTGCCGTCCTCGGAGGTGAACGTCTGGGTGCCGATCTGGACCTGGAACGGTTGCGCCGCACCGCTGTGCGGCTGCCAGTAGTGCTCGACCACGGTCTCGCCGTCGGCCTGGGTCGGCAGGGCGGCCAGGTCGAACCCGAGCCGTTGCGGGTCGGCGAGCACGCGCCCGGTGAGGAAGGCGTGTTCGTTGAGGTAGCGGCCCAGCGCGGGCGGCCGGATCCCGGAGGCGAACAGCAGTTGCGGGCTGCGGATGGCGTCCGCGCAGACAACAGTCGTGGTCGCCCTGACCACCTGCGCCTCGCCGGATCGCACGTCCTCGAGCCTGGCTCCGCGCACCTCGCCGCCTTCGTGGATCAGGCGGGTCACGCGCGTGCCGGTCAGGAGCGTGAAGTGCGGATCGCTCGTGGCGTCGGCGATCGGCGGGAAGATCACGTTGGGTCCGGTCCGGCGGAGCACGCCGGCAGCGTCCCGTCGGGCGGCCATCGGCATCGGCTGGACGTTGCGGCCGGGGGCGTCGACGTCGGCGAACAGCTTCTCGATCGACGCGGTCACCACGCGCCCGGCCTCGGTCGGCGGGTAGGGATTCCGGTTGATCCGCAGCAGTTCTCCGGCCCGCTCCAGGTCGCGCAGCCACTCGTCGTCGTCCAAGAAGGACGGTACTTCGGCGCCCCACGGCGTGGGGGTGGCGGCCGTCCAGTGGACGCCCATCCCGCCGGCGTTCCAAGCGACCGATGCGGCGGGCATCGCCGCGGCGTCCTCCCCCAGCGACGTGAGGTGGTACATGCCGGGCTCGACACCGTCCAATGTGGATCCGACGTCCGAGGTCGGGGCGACGCCGGTGTAGAAGCCCTGGATCCCGGAGGCGACCCGCTGGTTGTACCGCTCCCAGATCGCGGGGTCGGCGACGTCGTGCAAGTGCTGGCCCGGGGTCGGCCCGATCACCGGACCGCCGTCGGCCATCACGATGCGCACATTCGGGTCGGCGTCGCGGAGATCGCGGGCGACCGCGGCGCCCATCAGCCCGCCACCGACGATGAGCACGTCGAACTCGCCGGTCACGCTTCCTCCTCTGGGGTTTCGATCACGTGCGGTCGCCGCTCCCGGAGGCAGGCGGTCGGCATTCCGGGCTTCATCGTTGCACCTTCGTCCATGATCCGTCGCGAGCGGAGCGCAGCAGCGCGTCGACCAGCCGGGCCGAGCGCAGCCCGTCGGCGAAGCTCGGCAGCCCTTCGGGCGCCGCACCATCGATGGCCGCGTACGTGTCGGCGACGAACGCTTCGAAGCACTGGGCGTACCCCTGCGCATGACCGGCGGGCAGCTGCGAGAGCCGGCGCTGCTCCGAGGCGCCGGTTCCGTTGTCCCGCACCACGATCCGGGACTCGTCCGCGCCGCCCAGCCAGATGCTCTCCGGGGCCTCCTGGTCGAAGACCGCACTGCCCCGGGCACCGTCGAGCTCGAACCACAACCGGTTCTTGCGGCCGGCGGAAACCTGGGAGATCGTCGTCGAGGCGAGCACTCCCGACTCCGTGCGCAGCAGCAGCGCCGCGGAGTCCTCGGTCCGCACGGGAACCCGGGCGCCCGAACCGGGACCGGTGAAACTAGCCCCTCCGACGTCCGGCCGGTCGCGAACGGCGATCGAAGTGGCAGCGGTCAGCTCGACGAACGGATCGCCGGTGACCCACTCGACGAGGTCGCACCAGTGCGAGCCGATGTCGGCGAAGGCCCGGGAGGGACCACCGGAGTCCGGGAAGACCCGCCAGCCCGACACGTCCGGCGAGAGCATCCAGTCCTGAAGGTAGCTCCCGTGCACCAGCAGCAACCGGTCGCCGAACTCCCCCGCTCGCAACCGGGCCCGCAGTTCTCGGACGATCGGGTGGTAGCGGTAGACGAACGGCACCGTCGCCACCAGGTCGCTGCGGGCAGCGAGGTCGGCCATCCGCTCCGCTTGCTCGACCGAGACGCCCAGCGGCTTCTCGCAGATCACGTGCTTGCCGGCGCGGAGCGCCGCTTCGGCGTACTCGGCGTGCGTGGCGTTCGGCGTGCAGACGTGCACGACGTCGACCCGGTCGTCGCCGAGGACCTCGTCGAGATCCCGGTACCCGGTGGGCACCTGCCACTGGTCCGCGACCTCGCGGGAACGCTGCGGCGTCGAAGCCAGCACCCCCGTCACCTCGGCGCCCGCCAGCAGCGCGGCCCGCCGGTGCAGGGTGGCGACCATTCCCGCGCCGAGCACGGCAACACCCCGTCGAGGCGCACCCCGAGATCCGTTCTTCCGAAGGTTCTGCTCCGCCATCACTGTCCTCTCACCTGCGAAGACGTCTCCAGGGGTCTCACGCCCAGTTCCGTCGTAGGCACACGCTAAAACGCTGCTTTATGACGAAACAAGGCAACAATATTGACGCTTTCAGTCAAAAAAACAGCCATTAATGGTCTAGGGTCGGCGGTCATGACCGACTGGACCCCCGTCCGGCTCTCCTGCCCGCCGGCCCACGAAGACGACGCCGACGACCGGATGCACAGCCAGCTCCTCCGGCTCGTCGCGTCCGGTTCAGCGGACACCCGCGCAGCGCTCGTCCGCTCCACCGGCATCTCCCGGTCCACCTTGAACGGGCACCTCGACTCGCTGCTGCGCTCCGGGCTCCTCGTCGAATCGGGCACGGCCGAGCACACCGGACGCGGCCGCCCGGCCCAACGGCTCCGCCTCGCCGCTCGCGCGGGCGTGGTGCTCGCAGCCGACCTCGGCGCGCACAGCACCCGGCTGGCCGTCGCCGACACAGCGCAGACGATCCTCGCCGAGCAGCAGATCCCCCTCGCGCTGGAGCAGGGCCCGGAGGCCACTTTGGACGCGCTGACCGACCAGCTGCGCGGCTTGCTCCGCGAAGCCGACGTCGAGCCCGGGGAGGTGACGGCCCTCGCGATGGGGCTGCCCGGACCCGTCGACGCCCGGACCGGTTCGCCGGTGCGGCCGCCGATCATGCCCGGCTGGGACCGGTTCCCGGTCGGGCAGGTGATGGAGGAGCGCCTGTCGTGCGCCGTGCTCGTGGACAACGACGTGAACCTCATGGCGCTCGGCGAAGCACGGGCCCGCCCGGCCGACGCCGGCCCGCTGCTGTTCCTCAAGATCGGCACCGGAATAGGGGGTGGCCTCGTCCTGGCCGACGGGCGCATCCACCGCGGTTCCGACGGCGCGGCCGGGGACATCGGGCACGTCCGCATCCCGGGCGGTGAGCAGACCACCTGCCAGTGCGGCAACGTCGGCTGCGTCGAAGCCGTCGCGTCCGCCAGCGCCGTGCTGCGCGCGGTCCGGACCGAACTGCCGGACCTGAAGTCCATAGAGGACCTCGCCCGTGCCTTGAACGACGGAGAACCGACCGTGGTGCGCCACGTCCGCGCCGCGGCGGAGACCATCGGTGAAGTGGTCGCGATGCTGGTGCACTTCTACAACCCGCAGACCATCGCGCTGGGCGGCCTCATCACCGCTGCCGGCGACGACGTGCTGGCGGGGATCCGCAGCGTCGTCTACCGGCGCGCACTTCCCCTGGCCACCCGGAACCTCGCGCTGACGCACAGCAAGCTCGGCCGGTACGCGGGCGTGACCGGCGGGATCGTCACAGCTGTGGAGCACACCCTGTCGCCAGCCGGAATCCGGGCGTTGAAGCAGAGCAGGGCTTGACAGCGGGGGCCGCGCGCCCGAACATCCTCGTTGTCTCACGCCCGAGAAACGTCGGAATCGCCACCACTGGTGGCGTCTGCGTGGCCGGATCCTCCTGACGGCGACACGCATGACCGACCCCTTCTCGGAGAATGCCATGACGCAAACGGTCAGCGCAGACCGGTCCGTTCGAACCGCAGGCCCGAAGTTCGTCGCCGCCTACATCGCGGCGCTGCTGGGCTCCTACTTCGCCCTCATCACCCCGGCGTCGGTCACGGTCGCCCTCCGGATCCAGCAGATCGACCCCGAGCACAAGGTCGGCGCCCTGGCGCTCGCGCTCGGCATCGGCGCCCTGCTCGCCGTCATCTCCAACCCGCTGTTCGGCTACCTCAGCGACCGGACCACCTCCCGGTTCGGGATGCGGCGCCCCTGGCTGATCATCGGCGTCTTCGGCGGCACCGCCGGACTGCTCGTGGTCGCCTTCGCCACCACCACGACGATGGTCGTGCTCGGCTGGTGCCTCACCCAGGTCCTGTTCAACGCCGCGCTCGCCGCGATGGTGGCGCTGCTCCCCGACCAGATCCCGCCGGAACGGCGCGGGTTCGTCAGCGCGCTGATGGGAGTCTGCTACCCGATCTCGATGATCGGCGGGAGCTACGTCGCCCAGGCCGTCGCCGGGCTCCCGGCGTTCTGGATGTTCCTGCTCCCCGCGATCGCTGCGCCGATCACCGTCGTCGTGCTGTGCACGGTGCTGCACGACCGACGCCTCGCCCGGGAGGACCGCACCCCGTTCACCGCGAGCGACATCGTCCGGATGTTCTCGTTCCGGCCGCGCCACAACCCGGCTTTCGCCTGGTCCTGCCTGATGGTCTTCCTGCTGTCCATCGGGGTCTCGACCTTCACGACCTACCTGGTCTACTACCTCTCCGACGTGCTGGGCGTCGCGAGCGGCGACGTCGCGCACACCGCGTTCGTGGTGAACCTGATCGCCTTCGGCATCGCCTTGCCCGCGAGCATGGTCGGCGGGTGGATGACCGACCGGTTGGGGCGCCGCGGGCTGATGATGATCGGATCGGCGATCATGATCGCGCTGGCGCTGGTCGTCATGACGGTCTTCAAGACCGTCCCGGCCCTCTACGTCAGCGCCGCGATCGCGGGCGTCGGTCTCGGCGGGTACTTCTGCGGCCACTTCGCCGTCCCCGCCGCGGTGCTGTCCGGAGACGGGGAAGCCGCGCGGGAGATGGGGATCGTGAACATCGCGCTCACCCTGCCCAGCTCGCTCGTCCCGGTCTACGCTCCCGCACTGCTCTCCTTCGCGTCGAGCACCAGCACCAACTACCCGCTGCTGTTCGCCTCCGGCGTCGTCGCATGCCTGCTGGCGATCCCGGTGACCCGGCGGATCCGCTTCACCAGGTGAGGACTTCCATCCTCCGAAACATTGGTTCCCCGTTGCGGCTGCTCGCTTTCGCAGCCGCAATGGGGAACCTCGTAGGTCACCTTCTGGTCCTCGGACAGCTCGCGGAAGCCCGACGAGTCGATGGCCGAGTAGTGCACGAACCACTTCATGGTTCCCTGTGCCGTGACGATGTCCTTGGAAGCTGGAGGTGAACCGGCGACACCATCTGTTGTCGGCTCCGGGAGGACGACCTGCCTCGTGTGCCACGATCATCGGCATGGCTGACTCCGGAGACTCCTACGCCGACCTGGCGGAAGTCCGCGCAGCGATCGACGACTTGGATGCCGACCTCGTCGAACTGCTGGTGCGCCGACAACGCCTGGTGCGTGCGGCCGGCACGTTCAAACGCACCGACCTGGAAGTGCAGGCACCGGACCGGGCTGCAGCCGTCGTCGCCACAGCCGCTGCGCGTGCCGAGGAAGCGGGCGGATCCGGGGAGTTGATCGGCGACATCTACCGGGCGATGGTCGATTCCTTCATCGCCTATGAACGGCGCAACGTAAGCAGTGCCCCGCCGTCCACTCCCCCGGCCCCGAACGACTGAGCGAGGACGAGTGCCTGGCGGCGGCACAAACGCCGGTGGGGGCCCCGCCCGGCCGGGCGGGGTGCCCCAGGACGCCCACGGGTGAGACGCGCACGCGGGCGGCCG
>NZ_JBEOVY010000026.1:0-36599 GCF_040295745.1 Saccharopolyspora sp. NPDC002686 | reverse complement strand
GTCGGCGGTCAGCGGGTCACCGGCGACCAGGCGCACCACGCTGCGTCCGGTGGACGCCTCGTTGGCCAGGTCCTTGGCCACGTCGGCCGGGTCACCCACGGCGGGGCGCACTTCGGCGCCGTCCGCGGCCAGGCCGACGATGTCGGCGGGAACGTCCGGGTCGGTCACCAGCAGGGCGGCGCGGGTGATCGCATCCCGGGCCCGAACGGTGAGCAGCCCGGCGTCACCGGGTCCGGAGCCCACGAATGCAATCCGTCCGGGGTTCTTGCGTGCTCGGGTCATCAGGGCACTCCCCATCAACTACTGCTCGGGCCGCTGAGCAGTGCGGCTCGAGCTTCGATCAGCTGGGCGGCCAATTCACGGCCCAGCTGGTCAGCGGCGGTCGTCTCACCAGTGGCGGAGGCGCGGACCAACCGAGCGTCGTCGGCCGCCACCACCCCGCGGAGGGACAGCCGCAGCGCCACGCGCCCGTCCTCGTCGAGGTCCTCCACCACTTCGGCCAGCGCGCCGACCGGCGCGCTACAGCCCGCTTCGAGCGCGTTCAACATGCCGCGCTCGGCGGCCGCCGCGGCGCGGCTGGCCTGATCGTCCAAAACGGACTGCAGCAGGTGCTCGGTGTCCACGTCGTCGACGCGGCATTCCACTGCGAGCGCGCCTTGAGCGGGCGCGGGCAGCATCTGCAGTGGATCGAGCGTTTCCGTGATCACCTCGAGCCGGCCCACTCGGGCCAGGCCGGCGCGGGCGAGGACGACGGCGTCCAGCTCGCCGTCGGTCACCTTGCGCAGGCGGGTGTCCACATTGCCGCGGATGCTGCGCACCTCCAGGCCCAGGCCGAGGGCCCGGAGCTGGGTGGCGCGTCGCGGCGAACCGGTGCCCACAACGGAGCCCGGGGGCAGTTCGCCGAGCGTCAGACCGTCCCGTGCCACCAGCGCGTCCCTCGGGTCCTCCCGGAGCGGGACAGCAGCCAGCGACAACCGGGGGTCCGGTTCGGTCGGCAGGTCTTTGAAGGAGTGCACCGCGACGTCCACCTCGTTGTTGGCCAGCGCTTCGCGCAGGGCCGAGGTGAACACGCCCACGCCGATCTCGGCGATCGGCGCCATCGACAGGTCGCCGGGCGTTTTCACGGAAACCAGCTGGGTCGGGTAACCCGCCTTCTCCAGCTGCTCGGCGACCTGCGAGCTCTGCGCCATCGCGAGAGCGCTGCCGCGGGTGCCGATGCGGAGGGTCTTGTTCAACGGTCCTCCCCGTCTTGTCCCGCTCGATCGCGCATCAGCGCCTGCGCGATGGTGGTCCCGGGCAGGCCTTCGTCGGCCTGCGGGGCACCGAGCACCGCGGTGGTCTGCGGATCGAGTTCGAAGAGTTCTCGGAGCGCGTCGGCGTAACCGGCTCCGCCCGGCACCGACGCCAGTTCCTTGACCCGCACCGTGGGGGCGTGCAGCAGCTTGTCCACCACGCGGCGGACGGTGCGCGCCAGTTCGTCGCGCACGCCGCCGTCGAGCTCGGGCAGGCGCGAGTCCAGCCGCAGCAGCTCGCTGTCCACCACCTCGGCGGCGCGCTTGCGCAGCGCGGTCACGGTCGGGGTCACTTCTGCCGAGCGCTGCGCGGCGAGGTAGCTGCGCAGTTCCTCGGCGACGATCTGGGCGGCGCGCTCGGATTCGTTGCCGCCCTGCCGGTCGGCGAGCCGCTGCTGCAGGCTCGCCAGGTCGACGACGGTGACGCCGGGCAGCTCGGCCACGTCGGCGTCGATGTCGCGGGGCAGTCCGAGGTCGCAGCACAGCAGCGGCCGCTCGTCGCGCTGCGCCAGCGCGGCCGAGACCACGTCGGAGGTCACCACTGCACCGATCGCACCGGTGCAGGCCACCAGCAGGTCGGTCGCGGCGATCGCGCCGGAGAGGTCGCTGAGGTCCGCGGTGCGCGCGTCGATGCCGTCGGAGCGCAGCGACTCGGCCAGCCGCTCGCCGTTGGCGGGCGTGCGGTTGGCGATCACGACCTCGCCGATGCCGGCGCGCTTGAGCTGCGCGGCGGCCAGACCGCCCATCGAGCCCGCGCCGACGATCAGCGCGCTGCGCCCGGCCAGGCCGTCCAGCGCCACCTCGGCGTCGGCGAGGGCCTCGGAGACCACCGACGCGCCTTCGGCATCGATTCCGGTCTCGCTGTGCACCCGCTTGCCGACGCGCAGCGCCTGCTGGGACAGCTCGTGCAGCGCCTTGCCGACGGTGCCGTTCTCGTCCGCGGTGCCGTAGGCCTGCCGCAGCTGGCCGAGGATCTGCGCCTCGCCGACGACCATCGAGTCCAGCCCGGCGGCCACCGAGAACAGGTGCTCGACGGCGGCGCCGGCGTAGTAGACGTAGAGGTGGTCGGACAGCTCCCGGAAGTCCGCGCCGGCGTGCCTGGTCAGCACCGAGCTGACGTCGTCCAGGCCACCGTGGAAGGTCTCCGCGATCGCGTACACCTCGACCCGGTTGCAGGTCGAGATCACGAAGGCCTCGCACACGTGGTCCTGCTGCAGCAGTTCGTCGAGGATCTTGCGGACTTCGTCGCCGCTGATCGAGACCCGCTCCAGCACCCGGACCGGGGCGCTGCGGTGGGAAATCCCGACGGTGAGCAGGTTCACAGCCGTTCCACCATCCTGTTCGCCGATTCGACCTCGCCTGACACCTGTTCACCGGTGGTACCCGGCGGCCCCAGGTCCGCACCGTCCACTTCGGACTGCGCGGCTGCTTCCTGCTGGCGCCGGGCCACGTGGAACGACAAGATCTGCATCTCCACCGCCAGGTCGACCTTGCGGACTTCGACGTCCTCCGGGACCTGCAGCACGACCGGCGCGAAGTTCAGGATGCACGAGACGCCACCGGCGACCAAACGGTCGCAGACCTCCTGGGCGCCCTGCACGGGCGTGGCGATCACGCCGATGGTGACCTCCCGCTCGGAGCACACCTCGACGATGTCGTCGATGTGGCTCACCGGGATGCCGCCGACCGGCACGCCGACCAGGTCGGGGTCCAGGTCGAACAGCGCCGACACCGGGAAGCCGCGCCCCGGGAAGCCGCCGTAGTTGGCCAGCGCGTGGCCGAGGTTTCCGATGCCGACCACCGCGACGCTGTGCTTGCGGGTCAGGCCGAGGGTGCGCTCTATCTGCCCGATGAGCACAGCGACCTCGTAGCCGACACCGCGAGTGCCGTAGGAGCCGATGTAGGAGAGGTCCTTGCGGAGCTTCGCCGAGTTGACGCCCGCGGCGGCGGCCAGCTCATCGCTGGAGACCGTGGTGATGTCCTGCTCGGCCAGGCCGGAGAGGGCTCGCAGGTAGACCGCGAGGCGGGCGACGGCGGCTTCCGGGATCGCGCGGGCTCGCTCCCGAGCCGCGGGCACCTCGACCGACTGCTTGGACTCGATCCGGGAATCGGCCTCGGCCTGCCCGTCTCCGTCCTGCACGTCCGCTCCGTGGGCCGTCACGCTGGATCTCCCTCGCCCTGCTCGCTCACCTGTCCACCCGCCGCTCCGCCGCGGGTGGCTGTCGTGGTCGTCGACTTCCCGACTCATCCGCAGGCGGGGAGCACCGACACCGACCGGGTTTGCTCCTCGGCGGCTTCGGCCCTGGGCCGCGGACGGCACCTGGTCCGCTGATCCGCACCGGAGTTCCGGCGGCCGGACCCCTACACCGTAACCACTTGTGAACGCATGCACAAAGTCGTCGCGGTCGTATCGGCCCGGAGGCGCAAACCTTCCCCGCCATCATTGCCGATAGCCCCCCGACGTGCCAAAACGCGTGGTCCAGGGCACGTGACGGGCGTCGCGGCGGGCGAGCTCGCGCTCAGTCGGCCAGGGCGCGGCGGAAGCGCTCCTCCTCGACCCGCCAGAAGCCGTGCTCGTCGCCGTCGATCAAGATCACCGGGACTCGGTCACCGTACTCAGCGCGCAGTTCCGGATCGGCGTCGACGTCCTGCGCGGACCACGTGGTGCCGAGCTCAGCGCAGATCCGGCGCACGTCGGCGATCGCGTCGTCGCACGCGTGGCAGCCATCGCGGGTCATCACGGTCACTTGGTGCATACCGCCGCTCCAGGGGAGAGATTCGAGCCGTTTTCCAGGGCTTCACGGTACCCAGCCGGAGACCTCGGACCGTGCAGCGAATACCGCTGGTCAAGTGTCCAAAATCACCTCTTGGAGCGAGCCGGGGAGACGTCCGGCAACACGCTGCGTGACGACACGATCACCGCGTTACACTACCTACTTCTGAGTAACAACACGTATGCTGCTGCTCCAACGCCCACGCCCCGGGCGCAGCCAGACGCACCTGGGGCCCGAACGAGCGACCCGACACCGCCACGAACGACTGCTCGCTCGGTCACCGGAGGAGGGTGTCCGCCAGGACACCGCGACATGACGCCGGACCTGGTGCGTCTCCCCCGAGCACCGGGAACCGGCCCGCCAACGAAGGCAGGAGGTCGCAAGAGATGAGCAGCCCCAACGCGCTCGCACCCCCCGCCCCGGAAGTCGCCCGCCGCGTCGAGACCCCGCTCGCCCCGATCACGGGCAACTGGGCCTACGTCAGCGCAGCCCAGCAGGGCGACAACGACGCCTTCGGGCACCTCTACGACGAGTACGCCCAGACCGTCTACCGCTACGTGCTCTTCCGGGTCAGCGACCACTGCCTGGCCGAGGACATCACCAGCGAGACCTTCCTGCGCGCGCTGCGCCGGATCGCCTCGATCAGCTACCAGGGCCGCGACGTGGCCGCCTGGTTCATCACCATCGCCAAGAACCTGATCCTCGACCACATCAAGTCCAGCCGGTACCGGCTGGAGATCCCCACCTCGGACTGGACCGACAACCTCCCGACCCACCGCGCGCACTTCGGACCCGAGCAGCACGTGCTCACCGAGGCCACCCACCACGAGCTGCTGCGCTGCGTCCGCCAGCTCAACCCCGACCAGCGGGAGTGCATCCGGCTGCGGTTCCTGCAGGGCCTGTCGGTCACCGAGACCGCGGCCGCGATGCAGCGCAACGAGGGGGCGGTGAAGGCGCTGCAGCACCGGGCGATCCGCCGCTTGGCTCAGCTGCTGCCGGACGATCTCCGATGAGTCGTTGCCGCGCCTGCCGGAGGTGCGCAAAGGTGGTTGCCGACAGGCTCTAAGCTAGAAGCCTGCTGAGCCGAACGGCCCAGGGTCGGCAAGACCAGGAACTTTCGCACGAACACTCCGGAGGACCCCAGGGAGGCGCGGCGGTGCCGACACGTCAGGGCTCGGCCGATGACGCGGAGCAGCGCGGCCTGCGCACGACCGGGCAGGTCGACAGCGCGAAGGTGGCCGGTCGCGCTTCAGCGGAAGCCGCCGTCGCCGCGGCCCCCGGCCCGGACGGCTCGCTGGCCACTCCGCCCGATCTCACCGCGGCGGCGTTCTTCGACGTCGACAACACGATGATGATGGGCGCCTCGCTGTTCCACTTCGCCCGCGGCCTGGCCGCCCGCAAGTTCCTCACCGCCACCGACCTCGCCGGGTTCGCCTGGCAGCAGCTGAAGTTCCGGGTCGGCGGCACGGAGAACCACCAGGACATGCAGGCCAGCCGCGAGCAGGCGCTGTCGTTCGTGGCCGGCCGCAAGGTCTCCGAGCTGGTGGAGCTCAGCGAGGAGATCTACGACGAGCTGATGGCCGACCGGATCTGGGCGGGCACCCGGGCGCTGGCGCAGATGCACCTGGACGCCGGGCAGCGGGTCTGGCTGGTGACCGCGACGCCGGTCGAGCTGGCGCAGATCATCGCGCGCCGCCTCGGCCTGACCGGCGCGCTGGGCACGGTCGCGGAGAGCGAGAACGGCGTCTACACCGGACGTCTGGTCGGCGAGATGCTGCACGGGCGGGCGAAGGCGCACGCGGTGCGCGCGCTGGCGGCCAGCGAGGGCCTGGACCTGCGCCGCTGCACGGCGTACTCGGACTCGGCCAACGACATCCCGATGCTGTCGGTGGTCGGCACGGCGGTGGCGGTGAACCCGGACCAGCGGCTCCGCGACATCGCCCGCGCCCGCGCCTGGGAGGTCCGCGACTTCCGCACCGGCCGCAAGGCGGCGCGCATCGGCCTGAACTCGATGCTCGGCGCCAGCGCCATCGCCGGAGCGATCGCAGCAGGCCTCGCCTACCGCCGCCGCGACCGCTCCTGACCCACCGATTTCACCGACCTCGTCCAGGCTCGTTCCGCGCGGCGGCGCGAGTGCGGTCGAAATTCAATGGAATTTCGACATCCGATTTCCATTGAATTTGCGGGGACCGGGGTCAGCTGGGGCTGATGTCGACCATCCACGTGATGCCGAAGCGGTCGGTGCACATGCCGAAGACGTCGCCCCACATCTGCTTCTCGAGCGGGACCGCGATGACGCCGTCCGCTGAGAGCTTCTCCCAGTAGCCGCGCAGTTCCGCGTCGTCGTTGCCGGTGAGGCTCACCGAGATGTTGTTGCCGGGCTTGTGCTCCATGCCGGCCGGGACGTCCGCGGCCATCAGCGTGAAGCCGCGGTCGTTCTCCAGCATCGCGTGCATGATCTTGTCGGCTTCGCCCGCTTCGCCGACACCGGCGTCGCCGTAGGTGCTGGTCCGCAGGTTCCCGCCGAAAACGCCCTGGTAGAACTCCATCGCCTGCTGGGCGGTTCCGTCGAAGCTGATGTACGGGTTGAGACGAGAAGACACCGGGGATCCCCCTTCGCTCGAACTCTGGCCCCTTGCAGGCTAGGCGCGCGGACCGACACCGGCGCGGTGGAGAACCCGGGCCGGTGCGGCGTCATCCCCGCCCGCCGCACCGACCCGTCCGGCCGGGCGCACCCCACCCGACGCGCCCGGACGAGCCGAGCTCAGGTCGACGCGACCCGCTTGGCGGCGCTGCGGATGCGGAACGCGGTGATGATCTCCACGACGCCGACCACCACCAGCCAGATCCCGCCGAACAGCACCAGCAGCGCGACCGACGCCAGCGGCGACACGATCAGCACCACCCCGCCCAGCGCGGTGAGGACGCCGAGGAAGATCCGCCAGCCGCGCGCGGGCATGTCGCGGTCGACCGCCGACGCGGTGATCTCCGTGACGCCGCGGAACAGCCAGCCGATCCCGATCCACAGGCCCAGCAGCAGGATCGACTGCATCTCGCCGCGGAAGCACAGCAACCCGAGCAGGATCGACAGCGCACCGCTGACGAACGCCAGCACGCGGAGGGCCACCGCGGTGTGCGTGCCGAACGCGGCGACGATCTGCAGGACCCCGCTGACCAGCAGGTAGATGCCGAACAGCGCGCCCACCACGAGCAACGTGGCGGCGGGCCACACCAGGGCCAGCACGCCCACCACGAGCGAGCAGAGCCCGACCACCAGGATCGACTGCCACGCCATCTTCGCCAGCCGCAGCCCGAGCTGCGCGGGTTCCTCCGGAAAGACGCTCATGAACCATCCTCCGCACGAGGTCCCGGCCCCCGCACTCCCGAACCCCGCGCGTCATCAATCCGGGTGGTCGTGCCCGGTTCGGGAACCACAGTTTCAAGTGAAACTGTGATCCGCCGCGCCTGGGATCCGCAGTTTCAATTGAAACTGCGGTCACCGGGCATCACACGGCCGTGGATTCCTGTTCCCGGGTTCCGGCTTGTTGTTCGGGGACCGAGGGGCGGGCGAGGGTGCAGATGAGGTCGTCGTCCTCGATGGAGGCCAGGATGGTGTCGCCCGGCTGGACCTCGCCGCCGAGCAGCAGCTTGGAGATCCGGTTGTCCAGTTCGGACTGGATGGTGCGGCGCAGCGGCCGGGCGCCGAACTCCGGCTGGTAGCCGCGTTTGGTGAGCCAGCGCTTGGCTTCGTCGGTGACCTCCAGGTCGACCTCCTGCGCGTGCAGGAGCCGTTTGCTGCGGTCCAGCAGCAGGTCGACGATGTGCGACAGGTCGTCCTGGGCGAGCCGGTGGAAGATGATGATGTCGTCGATGCGGTTGAGGAACTCCGGCGCGAAGCCGCCGTGCAGGTCGTCCATCAGCTGATCGCGGATGTCCTCCACCGGCCCCTCGTGCGCGAGGATCCGCTGGGCACCGATGTTGCTGGTCATGATCACCACGGTGTTGCGGAAGTCCACGGTGCGGCCCTGCGCGTCGGTGAGCCGGCCGTCGTCGAGCACCTGCAGCAGCGCGTTGAACACGTCCCGGTGCGCCTTCTCGATCTCGTCGAACAGCAGCACGCTGTACGGCTGCCTGCGGACCTTCTCGGTCAGCTGCCCGGCCTCCTCGTAGCCGACGTAGCCGGGCGGCGCGCCGAGCAGCCGGGACACCGTGTGCCGCTCCTGGAACTCGCTCATGTCGAACCGGATCAGCCGGTGCTCGTCGCCGAAGAGCATCTCGGCGAGCGTCTTGGCCAGCTCGGTCTTGCCGACGCCGGTGGGGCCGAGGAACAGGAACGAGCCGATCGGCCGGTTCGGATCGCCCATCCCGGCCCGGCTGCGCCGCACCGCCTCGGCCACCGCGGTGACCGCCTCGTCCTGGCCGACGACGCGGTCGTGCATCGCCTCCTCGAGCTTGAGCAGCCGCTCCTTCTCGCTCTCGGTCAGCTGCGAGACGGGGATGCCGGTGCGCTTGGACAGCACCTCGGCGATGTCCTGGACCGTGACGTCGGTGATGCCCTCCCGCCGCTCTGCGATCCCGGCCAGCTCGCCTTCGGCGACCTCGATCCGGTGCTTGAGCTCGGCGGCCCGGTCGAACTCCTCGGCGGCGACGGCCTGGTCCTTCTCCCGGCGCAGCTTGGCGATCTCGTCCTCGCGCTCGCGGGTCCCGGTGCTGCGGTGCAGCATCCGCAGCCGCACCCGCGCGCCGGTCTGGTCGATCAGGTCGATGGCCTTGTCCGGCAGGAACCGGTCGCTGATGTAGCGGTCGGACAGCGTCGCGGCGGCGGCCAGCGCGTCGTCGGTGAACCGCACGCCGTGGTGCGCTTCGTAGGAGTCGCGCAGGCCTTCCAGGATCTGGATGGTCTCCTCGACCGTCGGCTCCGGGATCATCACCGGCTGGAAGCGGCGCTCCAGCGCGGCGTCCTTCTCCACGTGCCTGCGGTACTCGTCGATGGTGGTGGCGCCGACGACGTGCAGTTCTCCGCGTGCCAGGGCGGGTTTGAGGATGTTGCCCGCGTCCATGCTGCCCTCGGCCGCGCCCGCGCCGACCACGGTGTGCATCTCGTCGATGAACAGGATCACCGAGCCCTCCGCCTCGCGGACCTCGTCGATGACCTTCTTCAGCCGCTGCTCGAACTCGCCGCGGTACTGCGCACCGGCCACCAGACCGGTCATGTCGAGCGCGACGACCCGCTTGTCCTGCAACGTTTCCGGGACGTCGCCGGACACGATGCGCTGCGCGATGCCCTCCACGATCGCGGTCTTGCCGACGCCGGGTTCTCCGATCAGCACCGGGTTGTTCTTGCTGCGCCGGGACAGGATCTCGACGGTCTGCTCGATCTCGTCGCCGCGGCCGACCACGACGTCGACCTTGCCCGCGCGGGCCTCGGCGGTGAGGTCGCGGCCGTATTCGTCCAGCGTCGGGGTTTCGCTGCTCGGCGCGGCCGGGGTGCCTTCCGCCGCGGCGGAGCGCTCGACGCGGTCGCGGAGCCGGTCGGTGTTGATCTCCTGCGTGTCCAGCAGCCGCACCGAAGCCGCGTCCGGGTCGTCGAGCAGCGCGGCGAGGATGTGCTCCGGGCCGATGTAGGAGGCGCCGACGGCCTGAGACCGGGCGTGCGCGCCGATCAGCACCCGCTTGGCCGCCGGGGTCAGGCCGGGGTTCGCCGACGGCTGGGTGCTCTCGCCGGGCAGGATCTCGGCGATCCGCTCGGCCAGGTGGTCCGGTTCCGCTCCGGCCTGCTCCAGCAGCTTGCGCGTCGCGTCGACCTGGGTGGCGGCCCAGAGCAGGTGCTCGGTGTCCAGGTCATCGCTGCCGTCCTGCTCGGCGCGGGTGGAGGCGCGGCGGATCAGGTCGGTGGCGGACTCGGTGAGCAGCCGCCCGATCGGCACCCGCTGCACGGCCGGCGGCGAGGTGCGCGGCGACATGCCGAAGAACCGGTTGAGCAGATCGGCGAAGGGATCTTGCGCGCCGAAGCCGGAAGGGAAGCTCATCATCCACCGCCAGGGGGCTGTAGGTCGGGAAACCTGGGCGAAAGCCGCGCTCGACCACCAACGCAAAGCGCGTCTACCAGCCCAAATAGACCAACCCTCGGCTCTCGCCGCAACGCGGCACCAAGCCCGCCCCAGCCGTACAATCCCCGCCCCCGACCAGCCGTCCGGCTCCGGGGTCCGCAAATTCAATGGAAATCGGATGTCTGATTTCCATTGAAATTGCGGAAGTTCTCCACAGGATCCGGGACTTGTCCACAGGTGTCGGCGTGTCGGGACGGGCCGAAATCGGACGATCAGCCGAGGAAGACGTTGGTGCGTTGGGAGAGCAGGCGGTAGAGGGCCTGCTGGATGTTCTCGCGGACCTGGTCGCTGAGGCTGAACACCAGCATCGGGTCGTCCGCCGCGCCCTCCGGGTAGGACACCGTCTCGATCGGCTCGCCGAACTCGATGTACCACTTCGACGGCAGCGGCACCGCGCCCAGCAGCCCGAAGTGCGGGAACAACGGCGTGACCGGGAAGTACGGCACCCCGAGCAACCGGGCCAGCGGCTTGATGTCGGCCAGCTTCGGGTAGATCTCCTCCGCGCCCACGATGGCGCAGGGCACGATCGGCGCTCCGGTGCGCAGCGCCGCCGAGACGAATCCGCCGCGCCCGAACCGCTGCAGCTTGTAGCGGTCCTTGAACGGCTTGCCGATGCCCTTGAATCCCTCCGGCCAGACGCCGACCAGCTCGCCGTTGGTCAGCAGCCGCTCGGCGTCCGGGTTGCAGGCCAGCGTGTGCCCGGCCTTGCGGGCCAGCGCGCCGAGCACCGGCAGCTGGAACACCAGGTCAGCGCCGAGCATCCGCAGGTGCCGCGAGTCCGGGTGGTGGTCGTGCAGCGCGACGGTCGTCATCAGCGCGTCCCACGGCAGCGTGCCGGAGTGGTTGGCCACCACCAGCGCACCGCTGTCCCCGGGCACGTTGTGGGCGCCGATGGCCTCCACCCGGAACCACTTGTCGTAGAACGGCCGCAGCAACCGCAGGAAGACCTCGTCGGTGAGCTCCGCGTCGAAGCCGAACTCGTCGACCTCGTAGTCGCCGAGCAGCCGGCGGCGGGCGAAGGCGAGCACCTCGGTGACGGCGTCCTCCCACCCGGGCTCGGTCGGCTCCGGGATCTGCTCCCGGTCCGCTGCCCGCAGCGGGATCACCTGCGCATCCGCCATCACGACTCCACATCCCGCGCGAGCTTCATCACCAGGTCCCCGGCACCGCGCTCGGCCGCCAGGACGGTTTCGGGGTCCACCACCGGCCGCAGCCCGCGACCGCTGACGAAGTCGTCGAACGCCTGCCGCGTGGTCCAGCGCGGGGTGAACCCGAACTGCTCCCGGAGCCTGGTCGTGTCCAGCACCCGACCGAAGTTGAGGTAGCGCAGCTGCTCCGACGAGAAGTCGACCACCCGCGCGCTGCGGAAGAACTGCGTCACCGGCAGCACCGCGGGGCTCGGCAGCGGCAGCGCGATGCGACCGGCCCGCCGGATCGCCTGCGACAGCATCAGCACGCCGTCCCCGGCCACGTTGAACACCCCCGGGTGCTCGCCCAGCGTTGCGCGCTCCAGAACAGCCAGCGCGTCCTCGGAGTGCAGCAGCTGCAGCCGCGCGTCGAAGCCGAGCACGGTCGGCACGACCGGCAGGGCGAAGTAGCGGGTGAGCATCGCGTCGATGCGGGGACCGATCAGGTTGCTGAACCGCAGCGTGGTGATGTCCACGTCGGGGCGCCGCCGCCCGAAGCCCCGCACGTAGCCCTCGATCTCCACCGCGTCCTTGGCGTAGCCGGACGACGGCAGGTCCTTGGGCTCCATCTCCTCGGTGAACACCGCGGGATCCCGCGAACTCGACCCGTACACGGCGCAGGTGGAGCGGACGACGACCTTGCGCACCTGCGGCGACTGCTGGCACGCGGCCAGCAGCTGCATGGTGCCGATGACGTTCATCTCCTTCACCACGGCCCGCCCAGCGGGTCCGGAGTGGGTGTTGACCGCCGCGTGCACCACGGTGTCGACGCCTGCGCCGGCGATGACCTTGCCGATCAGGGGATTCCGGATGTCGGCCCGGACGAACTCGGTGCGCCCCATCCGCCGCAGCAGATCGCGCCCGGGCTGCACGGTGTCCACGCCCAGCACCCGGTCGATCGCGGGGTTCGCGGCGAGCCGCGCGGCGAGGTGCCCGCCCAGGAAGCGGCTGACCCCGGTCACCAACACGACGTTCGGGCCCATTCGACTCCCTGCACCGGAACCAACCCCAGCGCGACCGATGCTACCGCCAACGGCACCACGCACAGCTACAACGAAGTAACCAACGGAAGCCCGAACGACGACGCAGCGAGACGGGGCTCGCCGAGCAGGAGGACCACACCCCTTCTGCAGACAAAAAACCGCCGCCGACAGCTCGTGTCGGCGGCGGGCGCTAGATCACTTGCCCAACTTGCGTCGCTGGACCCGCGTCTTGCGGAGCAGCTTGCGGTGCTTCTTCTTGGACATGCGCTTGCGGCGCTTCTTGATGACCGAGCCCATGCGGACTCCTTCGCTCTTGACGGTTCGGACGTCTCCCGCGCCGGTGCAGCCGCTACGAGCGCACCAGGCACGACCAACCCAAAACTTTACCTGCCCAGGTCCGGCGCCCTGCGGCCGTGGTCCTCGAAACGCCGCCGGGCACCGCTCGACGACCGCCGCGCAGGGTGCGCGACGATCGACTGCGGTGCCCGTCGACCTGTGTCAACCCGCGTTGTAGTAGGCGCTCTCCAAGTAGGCGTGGACGTCCTTTTCCGCCACCCGAAACGACCGGCCCACCCGTGCTGCGGGCAGCTCGCCGGCGTGGACGAGCCGGTAGACCGTCATCTTCGACACCCGCATCAGCTTGGCGACCTCGGCGACGGTGAGGAACCGCACCTGGCCCATGTTCGGAGGTGCCTGTTGGCTGGGTTCGGAGTTCGCAGACATGCTTCACCGTGCCCTTCGGCACGTGTCGCGCCGTCGGCTTCCCCTCCGACGGAAACCTCACGCACGTGCTCTATCGAGAGTAGCGGGACGGCTGGGGAACCTGCGATGGCCGAATTACCTGAGTATTGGCCCGTCGATCAGAAGACTGTCGGCGTATGCCGTCCGCGCCTTGCGGAAGCGGCGCCAGCCGCTTGCATCCACCTTCGCAGGGTGACCACCGGCGGGTTCTGAGCGGTTTCCTGGCGAGGACGGCCCCTCCGCCGTGTATTGGGCATACATCAGGAGGGGCACCCGCAGTCCAGGGAACCGCTCAGGTTCCGCTAAGCGACCACGCAAGCAACGCTGCCACCGACAAAGCTCTCAGTCGTGGTCGTCGTGGGCTGCGCCGAGCTCCACGGACCGGTCGCGAGCTGCCTCGATGGCGTCGATGAGCGCCGCTCGGACACCGTGCTTCTCCAGCTCGCGGATGCCCGCGATGGTGGTGCCCGCCGGGGAGGTGACCGCCTCGCGCAGCATCACCGGGTGTCCGCCGCCCTCGCGGAGCATCGCGGCGGCGCCGACCGCGGACTGGACGATGAGGTCGGCGGCGGTGGCGCGCGGGATGCCCAGCAGGATGCCCGCGTCGATCATCGCCTCGACCAGGTAGAAGAAGTACGCCGGGCCGGAGCCGGACAGCGCGGTGACCGCGTCCTGCTGGCTCTCCGGGACCCGGGCCACCTTGCCGACGCTGCCGAGCAGCTCCTCGACCAGCTCCAGGTCCGCGTCCGAGGCGTGGGCGCCGCCGGAGATGGCGCTCATGGCCTCGCCGACCAGCATCGGCGTGTTCGGCATGACCCGGACCACCGCGGTGCCCTCGGGCAGCCGCCGCTCGAACAGCTTGGTGGGCAGGCCCGCGCACAGCGACACCACGAGCTTGCCGGACGGCAGGTTCGGGGCCATCTCGTCCAGCAGCGGTTCGATGTCCTGGGGCTTGACGGCGACGACGATGACGTCCGCGCGCTGCACAGCGGCGGCCACGTCCACGTGCGTGATGCCGTAGGTCTTGGTGAGCTCGGCCGCGCGGGTCGCGAACCGCTCGGTGAACAGCAGCTCCGCCGGGGCCCGTCCGGCCTTGAGCAGGCCCGTCAGCAGGGATTCCCCGATCTTTCCGGCTCCGAGTACGGCGATCGTCGTCATGCCGCTCAGGGTGCCAGAACACGCTCCGCGAACGACATCAGCCGCCCGCTGCCCGACGTGCGGAGATCTCCCGAATCCCGATCACAGCAGCTACTGTGTCTGCCACCACAGCGCCCGCCACGGCCATGCGATGCAGACCGAAGGAGCTCTGACCATGTTCAGCACGATGCAGGACGGCCCCCTTTCGATCGCCCGGATCCTCGAACAGGGCACCGGCCCGCACGGCGCATCGGGCCAGGTCATCACGTGGACCGGCGAGGGAGCGCGGCGTCGCAGCTACGCCGACGTCGGCCGCAGGGCGGCGCAGCTCGCGCACGCGCTGCGCGGCCTGGGCATCACCGGTGACCAGCGGGTCGCCACGTTCATGTGGAACAACGCCGAGCACCTGGAGGCCTACCTCGCGGTGCCGTCGATGGGCGCCGTGCTGCACACGTTGAACATCCGGTTGTTCCCGGAGCAGCTGGTCTACGTCGCCAACCACGCCGAGGACGAGGTGGTGCTGGTCGATCACACGCTGCTGCCGCTGTTCGGCAAGCTGCTGCCCGAGCTCAAGACGGTGCGGCACGTGGTCGTCGTGGGCGGCGACAAGGCCGCGCTGGAGGCCCCGCGGGGTGTCGAGGTGCACGGCTACGAGGAGCTGCTGGCCGGGCATCCGGTGCAGTTCGACTGGCCGGAGCTGGACGAGCGGTCGGCGGCGGCGATGTGCTACACCTCCGGCACCACGGCCAACCCGAAGGGCGTCGTCTACTCGCACCGCTCGATCTACCTGCACTCGATGCAGGTGTGCATGACCGACGGGATGGCGTTGTCGCAGGCGGATCGCGCACTGGCGGTGGTGCCGATGTTCCACGCGATGTCCTGGGGGCTGCCCTACGCGGCGTTCATGGTCGGCGCCTCGATCGTCATGCCGGACCGGTTCCTGCAGCCCGAGCCGCTGGTGAAGATGACCGCGGCGGAGCGCCCGACGATGGCCGCGGCGGTCCCGACGATCTGGCAGGGCGTGCTGCAGTACCTGTCGGCGAACCCGCACGACGTGTCCTCGCTGAACGAGGTCGTGGTGGGCGGGGCGGCCTGCCCGCCGTCGCTGATGAAGACCTTCGAGGAGCAGTACGACATCCCGGTGCTGCACGCGTGGGGCATGACGGAGACCTCGCCGCTGGGCAGCGTGGCCCGGCCGCCGGTCGGGGTCACCGGGGACGAGCTGTGGAAGTACCGGTCCAGCCAGGGACGGCTGCCCGCCGGCGTGCGGGCGCGGCTGGTCGGCGACGACGAGCAGGTGCTGCCGTGGGACGGCGAGAGCGTCGGTGAGCTGGAGGTCCGCGGGCCGTGGATCACCGCTTCCTACTACGGCGACGACGATCCGGAGAAGTTCCACGACGGCTGGCTGCGCACCGGCGATGTCGGGTACATCACCCCGGACGGCTTCCTGCAGCTCACCGACCGGGCCAAGGACGTGATCAAGTCCGGTGGCGAGTGGATCTCGTCGGTGGACCTGGAGAACAAGGTGATGGGCCACCCGGCGGTCGCCGAGGCGATGGTGATCGGGGTGCCGGACGAGAAGTGGTCGGAGCGCCCGCTGGTCGCGGTGGTGCTGCGCGACGGCCAGCAGGCCGACGCCGAGGAGCTGCGCGACTTCCTGGCGGGCTCGCTGGCGAAGTGGCAGGTCCCGGAGTACTGGACGTTCATCGCGGAGGCCCCGAAGACCAGCGTCGGCAAGTTCGACAAGAAGCGCCTCCGCCAGCAGCACTCCGAGGGCCAGCTCGACATCACCCACCTCACCTGACCCACCCGGTCGAGGGATCTCCGGTGTCCCGCACCGGATCCGGTCTCGGCTGCGGAGGAACCACAGTTTCAATGGAAACTGTGGTTCCTCGTGGCTGGGTTTTACAGTTTCAATTGAAACTGCGGACCGACCCGGCGCGGTGCCCCGTTCTGAACGGCAGGCGGAGCGTCACTCGTCAGGGGGAGAGGGCGAGTTGGCGGGCTTGGCAGACCAGGCGGCCCACCGAGTCCACGACCGTGACGTCCTCGTCGAACCACTTGCCCTGGACCGCTCGGCAGTCCACCGCGAGGCGGAGCCAGCCGTTGGCCGGGGGCGTGCGGAGCAGGGCCGTCAGCTGGACCGTCGGGGCCCAGCCGGTGCGGGCCATGTTCAGCGTGACCGGCACCGCCAGGTCTCCGGCGACCAGGCCGAACAGCAGGTCCGGCTGGGCTTCCCGGGGTTTGACCCACATCCGCAGCCGGGGCGGTCCGGTGCGGCCGTCGAGGAACTCCGCGGTGTCGGCGTCCAGCCGCATGTCGCAGACCTCGGCCAGCGAGAAGAACTTCCGGGCTTCGCCGGTACCGAGGTCGATCGCGTTCGACGGCGGGTTCACCGGCATCTCGGGCACCTGCGACCACGCCGGCTCGCCCTCCGGGGACTTGCCGAGGGTGATCGTGGCGTCGACGCAGGTCTTCCCGCTCTGCTCGAGCACCGCCCGGGCCGCGGTCACCGTCTTGCCCGCCTTGAGGACCTCGGTGCGGATCAGCACCGGTCCCACCTTGGGCGGCCGCAGGTACTGCGCGCTGACCGCCAGCGGATCGAGTCCGGTCAGGTCGCCGAGCGACTTGGTCAGCAGCGCGAGCAGGTAACCGCCGTGCGGTCGGCTGCCCACGGCCCATTCCGGATGCAGGTTGGCGACGAAGCTGCCGTCGCCGAGCGGCCGCACCGAGGTGGCCGCCGCGAAGGGGTCCAGGGCCTCGGTCACATGCGGTCCAGTGGTCGACCGCGCTCGACGACCGATGCGCGCAACGTGTTCATGTTCACTGATTCTAGTGAACTCGACGGAAGTTGATCATTCCGGTCAGGTCGAGGACAGCGGCTGCAGGTGGAGGCGGGCGAAGAGCAGGGCTTCGGACAGCAATGCCGCTCGTTGCTGGGGATTGCGGGCCTTGCGGGTATTGATCTCGAGCACCACCGCCCCCTGGTAGCCGTCGGCCGCGAGGGCTTCGCAGATCTCGGCGCAGGGCTGATTCCCCTGCCCTGGCACCAAGTGCTCGTCACGAGGTGCTCCCGTCCCGTCGGCCAGGTGCACGTGCGCGAGACCGCCCTTCATGCGCTTGAGCAGGTCGATGGGGTCCACGTGCGAGGCGGCGGCGTGCGACACGTCGAGCGTGTAGTTGCGGAAGCCCACCTCGGTCGGGTCCGGCGACGGCTTGAACGCCGAGAGCCCGCTGGCCTTCCCGCCGCGCAGCCGGTTCAGCGTGCTCGGCGGGCGCAGCGGGAACATGTTCTCCACCGCGACCGCGATGCCGCTGGTCTCCTCCAGCTCCGCGACCAGCTCGTTGAACCCGTCGGCGTAGCGGCGCTGCCAGCGGAACGGCGGGTGCACGACCACTGTGGACGCACCCAGCTCGCTGGCCGCCACCACTGCGCGGCGCAGCCGCTCTTCGGGTTCCGGCGACCAGACCCGCTGGGTGATCAGCAGGCAGGGCGAGTGGACCGCGAGGATCGGCACCCCGTGCTGCTCGGACAGCCGGTGCAGCGCGTCGACGTCCTGGCTGACCGCGTCCGCCCACACCATCACCTCGACCCCGTCGAAGCCGAGGTCGGCGGCCATCTCGAAAGCAGCGCGGGCTGGCTGCGGCCACACCGAAGCGCTGGACAACCCGACCGGGATGCGTCCCGGGGCGTCCTCGCGCGGTGGCGGTTGCACTGTCATGTCCTGCCAAGAATGACCGACGATCGCTGGGTGGTCACGCTGCGGTGCCCGCAAACGCCGTGCAGCTCACACCGCGGTGCTTCCGGTGCGAGTCTGCCAAATCCGGTCCTGGCCCGGTCCGCCAGGACCGGGCGAGCTAGTGGCTGATCAGCAGCAACGCGGCCGGCGACACCGTGCAGAACAGGCCGACGAGCACCGCGAGCAGGATCGTCTGCAGGTCGTTGTTGCGCAGGAACTTCCACGCGACCAGCACCAGCAGACCGGTGAACAGCAGCGCAGCACCCAGCGCGGCCAGCGCGTGGAAGCCCCACAGCCAGCGGAAGCCGAACCAGACCGCACCACCGGCGACGAGCCCGGCGACGCCCTGCAGCGCCAGCGTGCCCCACTCCTTGGCGGGCGACGGGGGTTCGGCGTCCTCCTCGTCCTCGTCGCGGTAGTCGTCCGCGTCCATCCCGGCGGGCAGCTCGGGGTCGTAGTCGTCCTCGTCGTACTCCGCCTCCGGCTCCTCGAAGGAGTCGAAGTCGTACGGGTCCTCGTCCTCGCGCTTCGGCTCTTCCTCGACCGGCTCCGGCTTCGGCTTGGCGACCGGGGCCGGCGGAACGGCCAGCACCTCGGTGCCCTCGGCGTCCGGCCGCGGCGCAACGGCGGGCGCTGCGACGCGCGGCAGCTGCTCGGTGACGCCTTCGGGCGGCGGTGTGGGCTTCTTGGTCACCGTGGGCGGCACCGGCGGCGCGTCAGCGCGCAACGCGGGCTGCTGGATGGTCGCCTCGGCATCGCCAGCTGCCGGTGCCGGAGCGGGCTTCTCGACCGGGGCGGGCGCGGGCTTCTTGCCGCCGGCGCTGGCGAACCGCTGAGCCCAGTAGCTCGCGCCACCGGCCTGGTTGCCGTCGGCTTCCCCGGGAGCGGCCTGCTCGGGTTCCGGAGCAGGCGGCGCGGGCGGAGCCGGCGGCTGTTGAGCCGCGGGCGGCTGGGCAGCCGGCGGCGGACCGGCCGGTGGCTGGGCAGCCGGCGGTTGAGCAGCGGGGGGCTGAGCGGCCGGAGGTTGGGCCGCGGGAGGCGGGGTGGCCGGTCGACGGCCGGTGACCCGGTGGCTGCGGTGCTGCGGCGGCTCGGCGTCGGGCTGGATGGCCCGCATCTGGCCGCTGTCCGACAGCACCCGCTCGATGATCGCCTGCGGCGCGGTCTCGCTCGGGTCCTCGGCTCGCCTGCGCCGACGGCGGTTGCTGCTGCCGCTGCCCTTCTGGCCACCGCTGTTGCCGTACTCGGCCAGCAGCTCCGCCACTGTCCGCTGGGTGGGCTGATCGGCCCCGCTGTCCCGATTCATCGCTCCCACCGTGCCCCGTGCTCCGTCCGGCGTCCAGTTCCGTCCTCGGTCCCGGCGAGCCGCAACGCCGCTCGGGCCTGGATGGCAGTGTGACTGTCTCCGTTGGTGTGGTCCAGTCGCCGCAGGATCACCCCTTCACGCAACGCCCAGGGGCAGATGTCGAGTTCCTTCACCCCCAGGGCCTTCATGGTGGCCTCCGCCACCAGCGCACCGCCGACGAGCTGGTGGGCCCGTGCGGCGCTGACCCCGTCGAGGGCGGCCAGGTCCTGCGACGACATGCGGGTGATGAACGAGATCAGCTGGCGCAGGCCGGTGTCGGTGAGGCTGCGCGGCACCCGCGGACCGGCCGAGGCCGGGGCGGCGCCGGTCAGCCTGGCCAGCGACCGGAAGGTCTTGGAGCTGGCCACCGCCCGGTCCGGTCGGCTGAGCTTGCGGAACTGCTTGGCGGTGGGCGCGAGCTGGCCCTGCAGCCATTCGCGGAGCTTCTTGACCTCGCTCTGCCGCGGCGGGTCGCCCAGCATGGTGCGGGCCATCCGCCCCGCGCCGAGCGGCAGCGACACCGCCAGGTCGGGTTGCTCGTCGATGCCCATCGCCAGCTCCAGCGAGCCGCCGCCGATGTCGAGCATCAGCAGGTTGCCCGCGGACCAGCCGAACCAGCGGCGCGCGGCGAGGAAGGTGAACCGGGCCTCGTCCTCGCCCGGCAGCACCTCCAGCTTGATGCCGGTTTCGGCCGCCACCTGGTCGATCACCTCGGCGGCGTTCTCCGCGTCGCGTATCGCCGAGGTCGCGAAGGCCATCAGCTCCTCGCAACCGGCCGCGATCGCCGACTCCTGGGCGTCGGCGACGGTGCGGACCAGCTCGGCGGCGTCGTCCTCGCTGAGGCGGCCGCCGTGCGCGCCGATCCGCTCGGCCAGCCGCAGCACGGACTTGTCCGATGTCATCGGGGTCGGATGGGCACCACGATGTGCGTCCACCACGAGCAGGTGGACGGTGTTGGATCCGACGTCGAGCACCCCTAGGCGCATGACCGACAAATTACCGGCTGCGCACGCGACCGGGGGCCGGGTGGGCCCGCAAACGGCCCACCCGCGCACCCCGAACAGCCCTCGGACCTGCTCGACCGGCGCATCTCGTGCTCCCGATCACGCGATCGAGGTCACGCCTCGAACTTGTAGCCCAAGCCACGCACCGTGATCAAGTAGCGCGGATCGGCCGGGTTCGGTTCGACCTTCGAGCGCAGCCGCTTGACGTGCACGTCCAGCGTCTTCGTGTCGCCGACGTAGTCCGCGCCCCACACCCGGTCGATCAGCTGGGCGCGGGTGAGCACCCGGCCGACGTTGCGCAGCAGGTACTCCAGGAGGTCGAACTCCTTCAACGGCAGGTTGACGTCCGCGCCGTCGACGGTCACCACGTGCCGCTCCACGTCCATCCGCACCGGCCCGGCGGCCAGCACCTGCGGCTGCAGCTCCTCGGCCTCGCCGCGGCGGCGCAGCACCGCGCGCACCCGGGCGATCAGCTCGCGCGCCGAGTACGGCTTGGTGACGTAGTCATCGGCGCCCAGCTCCAGGCCCACGACCTTGTCGATCTCGCTGTCGCGCGCCGTCACCATGATCACCGGCACCGAGGAGCGCTGGCGCAGCTGCTTGCACACGTCGGTGCCGCTCATGCCGGGCAGCATCAGGTCGAGCAGCACGATGTCCGCGCCGTTGCGGTCGAACTCGTCCAACGCTTCCGCGCCGTTCATCGCGACTGCCGCCGTGAAGCCCTCCTTGCGCAGCAGGAAAGCGAGCGGGTCGGCGAAGGACTCCTCGTCCTCCACGATCAGAACCCTGGTCACCGGACTCCTCCCGTTTCGACGGCTGTGACCCCGTCGGCACTGTCCTTGGTCGACCGGGCGGGCAGCGCTGCCCGTTCCGGCTGCTCGACGGCCTGCTGGCCGTCGGTCGTGCGAGCGCCGTGCCTGGGCACCCGGAGCGTGAAGGTGGAGCCGGTACCGGTGCGGCTCCAGAGCTTGACCTCGCCGCCGTGGTTGGCGGCGACGTGCTTGACGATGGCCAGGCCGAGGCCGGTGCCACCGGTGGCGCGGGAGCGGGCCGGATCGACCCGGAAGAACCGCTCGAAGACGCGCTCGTGGTACTCGGGTTCGATGCCGATGCCGCGGTCGGTGACCGCGATCTCCACGAAGTCCCCGGACAGCCGGCGGCTGATCGACACCGGGCTGTCCGGGGGCGAGTACGACACGGCGTTGTCGATCAGGTTGGTCAGCGCGGTGACCAGCAGCGTCCGGTCCCCGTCCAGCAGGTGGCCGGTGGGCTCGTCGACGGCGATCTCGATCCCGGCGGACTCCGCGCCGAGCCGGCAGCGGCCCAGCGCCTCCTCGATCACGGCGTCCACGTCGACCGTGGTCAGGTCGGGCATCCGCTCGGCGCCCTGCAACCGGGACAGCGCGATCAGCTCGGAGACCAGGGTCCCCAGCCTGGTCGACTCGTGCAGGATCTTGGTGGAGAAGCGCCGCACCTCTTCAGCATCGTCGGCGGCGTCCAGGACCGCCTCCGCGAGCAGCGCGAGCGCCCCGACCGGGGTCTTGAGCTCGTGGCTGACGTTGGCGACGAAGTCGCGGCGGGTGGCCTCCAGGCGGACCGAGTCGGACTCGTCGGCGGTGTCGACGACGACGAAGCCGTCGCCCAGCGGGCGGACCTCGCCGAGCACCGCGGCGGGACCGCGACCGCGCAAGGCGGGGCGGTCGGTCAGCGGGGAGAGGTCGACGGGTACGGCTTCGCCGGTCTCCAGGGCCTGCTCGGCGGCTTTGCGCGCGCGCTCGTCGGCCCGGTGGTCGCGGATGACGCCGAGTTCGTCGGCCCGGGGGTTGTGCAGCACCACGTCGCCGAACTTGTTGAGGATGACGATGCCGCCGGCGCTGGTGTGCACCAGCCGCTGCAGCAGCTCGGCGACGGTGGGGCCCTCGGGTTTTCCGCGGCCGTAGAACCTGAGTCGCGCGATGACGTAGCCGCCGGCAGCGCCCACCAGGAGCACAGCGGCGATCAGGGCGGTGTAGCCCAAAGCGGTCACGCCAGCATCGTAAGCGCGGCGGGGTGGGGAAAGGCCAGTCTACGAGGGCGTTCCGTGATTCCCGCGACACGAATCGGGGGCTTCTTCACCTCCCCTTCACCCCGCGCTGGCAGCCAGTTCACCTACCACCGGCCCGCCGGTAGCGCTCCGTTCGCCACCACGGCGACTTCTCGCCACCAGTCACCCATGCGAGTGATGAACGCTGGGCACCTTCGCCCTCCCGGCACCACCTCGGCCCCACCGCAGTTTCCATTGAAACTGTGATCCGCCGTGCCTGGGATTTGCAGTTTCAATTGAAACTGCGGTCCTCGGAACGCGAAGAGGGGCACCCGGGCCGAGCCCGGATGCCCCCTTCGGGTGTGACTGATCGGGTTAGCGGCCCTGGTTGGCGACTGCGGCGGCGGCCTTGGTGGCGGCTTCCGGGTCGAGGTAGGTGCCACCCGGGTTGACCGGCTTGAAGTTCTCGTCCAGGTCGTAGCGTAGCGGGATGCCGGTGGGGATGTTCAGGCCGGCGATGTCCTCGTCGGAGATCCCGTCGAGGTGCTTGACCATCGCGCGCAGCGAGTTGCCGTGCGCGGCGACCAGCACGGTGCGACCGGCCGCCAGGTCCGGCACGATCGCCGACTCCCAGTACGGCAGCAGCCGCGCCACGACGTCCTTCAGGCACTCGGTGCGCGGCAGTTCGGCGCCGAGGTCCGCGTAGCGCGGGTCGGTGTCCTGGCTGAACTCGCTGCCGAGCTCGATCTCCGGCGGCGGGGTGTCGTAGGAGCGGCGCCAGAGCATGAACTGCTCCTCGCCGTAGGCGTCCAGGGTCTGCTTCTTGTTCTTGCCCTGCAGCGCGCCGTAGTGGCGCTCGTTGAGGCGCCAGTCGCGGCGGACCGGGATCCAGTGCCGGTCGGCCGCGTCCAGGGCGATGTTCGCCGTGGAGATCGCCCGCCGCAGCAGCGAGGTGTGCAGCACGTCCGGCAGCACACCGGCGTCGCGCAGCAGCTCACCGCCGCGCCCGGCTTCCGCCACGCCCTTCTCCGACAGCGGGACGTCCACCCAGCCGGTGAACAGGTTCTCGGCGTTCCACGTGCTCTCACCGTGCCGCAGCAGCACCAGGGTCGAAGTCATATCCCCAGGCTATAGAGCCGATCCGGGGACCTCGTCCCGGAGGTCGGGCGCGCGGAGCTGAACCGATCAGTCCAGCGCCGCGTCGAGGGTGATCTCGGTCCCGGTGAGCGCGGCGGAGACCGGGCAGATCTCCTTCGCCTTCAGCGCCGTCTCGTTGAAGGCCGCCGGGTCGATGCCCGGCACCTTGGCCCGCACGGTGAGCGCGATGAGGGTGATGGCGAAGCCGTCGCCGCGCGGCCCGAAGGAGACCTCGGCGCTGGTGTCGATCGATTCCGGCGGCGTGCCCGCCGCGGACAGCAGCCCGGACAGCTGCATCGAGAAGCACGCGGAGTGGGCCGCGGCGATCAGCTCCTCGGGGCTCGTGCGACCGTCGGGGGACTCGGAGCGCGACGCCCAGGTGAGCGGGAACTGGCCGGCGTTGGACGAGTCGAGGGTGACGGATCCGGCACCGGACTTGAGGTCACCGGTCCACTGCGTGGTGGCATTGCGCTGGATCATCTCGCCGCTCCTAGTGGGGGGTTCGCGAAGGCGGCCGGGCACCGCTCGGTCAACCCTCCCGCAACGCGCCGTGACCCGCACATTTGGTTGTGCCGTTCACTCGACAGTTATGTGATCCACTCGCCAACGTGACACGAAAGTGGCGCCAGTCACCACCGTTGGGAAAACGACGACGTTTCGACTCCTGTGCGTTACTTTTTGCACTAAACATCACACTAATGGAGTAATGTGGCGGCCTTGTGGCAGCTGCATGACTCTGCGAAGTTGACAACGCTCTCCTTGATCGGATCCCACGCACTCCCCGATCACGCGAGAGCAGCACACGCGGTCCATCTCCCCCATCGGACCGCGCCCGCCGGGCCCAGGGTGCCCCCCGCCCACCGGCCCGTCAGGCGGGACCCCCGCGCGGGGCGGCTCGACTCGTGACTCCCCCTCTCTACCGAGCCGCCCCCGCGGTCCGCCGGGACCTACAGCGATGAAGCCTTCAGCGCCTTCTTGCGGCGGTGCAGGACGTAGAGGGCCGCGGCTGGGACGGCGAGGACCGCGGCGAAGGGGAGGACCGCTCCCGCTGCGGTCAGGAACGCCGCTCCGGCTTCGGTCAGAGCTCGCCAGCCCGCCGCCAGGCCTGCCAGGAAGCCCGTTTCCTCGGTCGTCGCCGTTGAGGTGGTCGCCAGGCCGACCCGGAGGGTGGCCAGCTGGACCTGGTTCGCCGTGGACGCCTCTTGGCGCTGCAGGGCTTCCAGGTCGGTTTCGCGGGTCGTCAGCTCCGATTCGATCGAGACGACGTCCTCGACCGTCGTCGCCCGGGCCATCAGGTCGCGCAGCCGCTGGACGCTGGCCTGCTGGGATTCGATCCGGCTCCGAGTGTCGACCAGCTGGTCGGTGACGTCCTGGGCCCGCAGGCTGCGGGCGGTCACGCGCCCCAGGCCGGACAGGTCGTCCAGGGCCCGGTCCAGCTCCGCGGCCGGGATCCGGACGGTCAGCGTCGTGCTGGAGCGGTAGCCGTCCTCCTGCTCCAGGTAGCCGTGGACCGCCTCGGCCCGGCGGCGGACCTCCGCGCTCGCGGCCGCGACGTCGTCCACCTCGAGGTCCAGGTCCGCTGTTCGGACCACCTCGCGCTGCTGACCGGCGGCGGGGTCAGCGCTGCGTCCCGGGGTCTGCGCGAACTGCGAACTCCGCTGGGATTCCGGGGCCACCGAAGCGACACCGCTGTCGACCGCCGAGGTCGACGTCGACGAACATCCCGCGAGCAACCCGGCCGCCAGCACGACCGGGATCCAACGTAATCGCACCATCCACTCCTCCGCGTCGTTTCGGACACAGCGAGGACGGAGCGGTGCGATCTTCCGGTTGCACCCGGGGTCACGGCTGGTCGTGCAGGGGCTCCAGCGGGCCGTCGCGCTCCACGAGCTGGCGGAACGGCTGCAGGTTCGCCAGGGACTCGCCGCGCGACTCGCGCCAGCCCCACTCGCGGCGGATCGCGGTGGCGAACCCGATCTCCAGCAGCGCGTTGAAGTCCCCGTCGGCGGCTTCCAGCACCTGGCCGAGCACCCGGTCCAGCTCTTCGCCGGTCACCGCGTGCAGGCCGATCCGGCCGATCAGGTAGATGTCGCCGCTGGAGTCGAGGGTGTAGTGCACGCCGTACAGCTTCGCGTTGCGGCGCAACAGGAATCGGTAGACCTCTTCGTGCGCCTCGTCCGGCTGCCGGCACACGAAGGCCTCGACGACCAGGGCGTGCTCGGCCACGATCAGCCAGCAGTTGGTCTGCAGCTTCTTCGTGCCGGGCAGCGTGACGAAGAACCGGCCCGGGCCCTCCTCCCGGAACTCCAGCCCGTTCTCGTCCAATGTGGACTTGATGACCTCGTCCAGGCTCACGCCGTCACCTCCTGGATGCGCAGTTGCGCGTGGAAGGCCATTTTCGCCTGCGCGTAGGCATCCAGTAGCGCTTCGGTGGTGTGCCGCCACGAGAACTGCGCCGCATGACCCGTCGCGCCCGCGGCCAAACGCGCCCGCAGCTGCGGATCGAGCACGACCGACCCCAGCGCATCGGCCCACTGCCCGGTGCGGTGCCCGTCCACGAGCAGCCCGGACACGCCGTCGTCCACCGCCACCGGCAGCCCGCCGACCGCGGCGGCCACCACCGGTGTCCCGCAGGCCTGCGCCTCGAGCGCGACCAGCCCGAACGACTCGTTGTAGCTCGGCACCGCGACGACGTCCGCAGCCCGGTAGACGTCGGCCAGCGACGCCCCGGCGCGCGGCGGCAAGAACCGGACGACGTCGGTGATCTCCAGCTGCGCGGCGAGCTCCTGCAGCGCGCGCGGCCGTTCCAGACCGCTGCCGGACGGCCCGCCGACCACCAGGACGACCAGGCGTTCGCGCAGCTCGGGGCGTCGCGCCAGGAGCTCCGCGGTGGCGCGGAGCAGCACGTCCGGGGCCTTCAACGGCTGGATGCGGCCGACGAAGGCCAGCGCGATGGCGTCCGCGGGCACGTCCAGCTCGGCGCGCGCGGCAGCGCGGTCGCCCGGGGTGAAGACGTCCAGGTCGACGCCGGGCGGGATGGTCGCGACCGAGGACGGGTCGGCGCCGTAGCGCTCGACCAGGTCGGCGGCCTCGAACTCGGTGTTCGCCACCAGCACGTCCGCCGCCTCGACGACCTGCTCCTCGCCGACCACGCGCACCCGCGGCTCCGGGGTGTCGCCGGCGGCCAGGTTGGCGTTCTTGACCTTGGCCAGGGTGTGCGCGGTGTGCACCAGCGGCACGCCCCAGCGCTCCCGCGCCAGCCAGCCGACCTGCCCGGACAGCCAGTAGTGCGAGTGCGCGATGTCGTAGTAGCCGGGCTCGTGGTGGGCCTCCACCCGCAGCGCTCCGGCGGCGAAGGCGCACAGCTGCGACGGCAGCTCGTTCTTGTCCAGGCCTTCGAAGGGGCCCGCGACGACGTTGCGGACCAGGACGCCCGGGGCGAGCTCGGCGATCGGCGGGACGTCCGAGGACGTCGCGCGGGTGAAGATCTCGACCTCGGTGCCGAACTCGGCGAGCTGCCGCGCGGTCTGCGCGATGTAGACGTTCATGCCCCCGGCGTCACCGGTGCCGGGCTGCTCCAGCGGTGAGGTGTGCAACGAGAAGACTGCCGCGCGGCGCGGGCGCATGCGTAACGTTCTGGAGGTCATCTGCTGTCCATCGCGAGCGGGTCACCCCGAGGGTTTCGAGGCGCACGTAGAACCCGACATCCCGGTCGGCGGAAACATTCCCGCCGCGATCCCGCAACACCAGGCCAACCGTGGACGCTACCGCCCCCGAGCCGCGAAACCCCCAGCTCGACCGGCAACTGGTGGCACTGCTCACACGCCCCCGAACAGCGGAACGGCGGTGGTCGGGGAGACCACCGCCGTTCGCGTGAAATTTCGTCAGACCGCCGACTTGGCCGTCCACTGGTCCCAGCTCAAGAGCCAGTCGTAGACGTCGAACTGCGGGGGCATGCTGCTGGCCGATCCGGTGATCTCGACCGGGTCGCCGATCAGGGCCGTGTCGTAGTACGACTTGGCGTCCGCCGCGCTGAGGTTGATGCAGCCGTGCGAGTTGTTGACCTTGCCCAGGGCCGCGGCGTTCTCCTGGTTCTCGTGGATGAACTCGCCGTGGTTGGAGAAGCGGGCCGCCCACGTCTTGCGCACGTCGTGGTAGCCGTACCGGGGGTTGTCCATGATCTCCACCGGGTTCTTCTCCATGATGATGTACGTCCCGTTGGGCGTGTTGCGGCCCGGGTCGTACTCCTCGCCGTAGCTGGCGGCGTAGCTGGCCACCTGCTTGCCGTCGCGCTCCACGACCAGCTGGTGGGTGCCCACCGCACCCTTGACGATCTGCGCGCGACCGATGTTGAACTCGCTGGTCAGGTCGGCCATCCCGTAGTCGCCGTCGCCGTAGGACACGCCGTAGAGCTTCGCGCTGACGCTGACGTGGGTGTGCGCGGGCCAGTAGTCCTTCGGCCGCCAGTCGACCTGCTGGTCGGACAGCCACGCCCAGGCGCCCTCGACCGGGACCGAGGTCTGCACGTTCAGCGCCTTCTGGACGGCGGCCTTGTCCTGGACCGGCTTGTCGAACTTGACGCTGATCGGCATCGCGATGCCGACCTCGGCGTCGTCGGTCGGGTTGACCGTGGCGCGGACGGTCGCCTTCGGCTGGAGGGTGGTGAACTTGCCTTCCACCGGGACCTGCTTGCCGTCCTGTCCGGTCGCCTGGCCGGACCAGGTGTAGGTCTTGCCGTAGCCGAGGGCGACGCTGGCCTGCCAGCTCTTGCCGTCCGGCGCCAGCTGCCCCTCGACCGCCTTGCCGTCGTCGTTGGTCAGCTGGACGGAGTCGAACTTGCCCTTCTCGACGGTGGCCTTGACCGGCGCGGTCGGATTCACGTCACCGGCATCGGCACCGGGCTCGAAGGACACCTCGGCGACCGGTTCGGCGGGTTTCTGCGCTTCGGGCGCGGACGAACCGCAGCCGGAGATCAGCAGCACCGCCGCGATCGTCCCGGCGAGCGCAGTCCACAGGAGACGCAGCTTGGAACCACTCACTTCGATCCCTTCTGAGAAATTGCGACCGCGCTGTCCCTTTTGCTGAAATTCAGCCGAACAGCCGCCGAAAAATGACCCACATTCATAAGACGTCCGGGAGCCCGAAAAGATGTCTTCCCCTACCAGTGTGTCGTGTCACATCGATCGGGTGACAATCAGCCCCTCCCGGTGACGTGATCGGATGGTGCGGGCAATCCGACACCGGCAGGAGGACGTGGACGTGAGTACGAGTTCTGCAGGTCGCTGGGCAGTGGTCACCGGAGCGAGCTCCGGCATCGGCGCCGCCACCGCGCGGCAGCTCTCCGCTGCCGGCTTCAACGTGGTGCTGGGCGCGCGGCGGCTCGACCGGCTGACCGAGCTGGCCGAGGAGATCGGCGGCACCGCGCTGCCGCTGGACGTCACCGATCAGGAATCGGTGGACGCGTTCGTCGCGCAGGTCCCCGAGTGCCACGTGCTGATCAACAACGCCGGCGGCGCGAAGGGGCTGGCCAAGATCGCCGACGCGGACGAGGACGACTGGCGCTGGATGTGGGAGACCAACGTGCTCGGCACGCTGCGCGTCACCCGGGCCCTGCTGCCCAAGCTGGTCGCCTCCGGCAACGGCCACGTGGTCACCGTGACCTCGGTGGCGGCCTCCGCGGTCTACGACAACGGCGGCGGCTACACCTCGGCCAAGCACGCGCAGGGCGCGCTGCACCGCACGCTGCGCGGTGAGCACCTGGGCGAGCCGGTGCGGTTCACCGAGATCGCGCCGGGCGCGGTGGAGACGGAGTTCTCCGAGGTGCGCTTCGGCGGCGACAAGGACCGCGCGGCGGCCGTGTACCGCGGCATCACCCCGCTGACCGGCGACGACATCGCCGAGGTCATCACCTTCGCGGTGACCCGCCCGCCGCACGTCAACATCGACTTCCTGGAGATCAAGCCCCGCGACCAGCACTCGGCGACCCGAATGCACCGCCACGAGTGAGCTCCCCAAGCCAGGCGATTGTTTTGCCTGGTAGATGCCCGTGAGTCTTTTGCGGCGCCATAACACCACAAAAGACTCACGGGCCATGAGCTGCGGAACTACCACCGGGCTAGGCGTGGATCCGCTGCGGTTCGGTGCACAGCTCCACGTCGAGCTCGGCCAGGACGTCCGCGATCGGGCTGGCGAAGCCGACGGTTCCGTCGCAACTGCCCGCGACGTGCAGGCCGATCACGCGACCGCCCGGTCCGAGCACCGCCGACCCGGCGTCGCCCGCCCCGCAGAAGCGCGACGGCGAACCCACGATCCGGACCTGCTCGCGCAGCACCCGGACCCCGAGGGCGTCCCCGTGGTCGAGCCGGATCGTCGCATCGACCGAGGTCACGACGCCGACGGTGACTCCGGTGCCGAAGCCGTTCTTGCTCACCCGCTCACCCGGGTAGGCCGTCGCGGGCCCGGTGATCGGCCCGATGCCCTCGACCACGCAGGTCGTCGCGGAGCCCGGCGCCAACGCGACCGCCGCCGCGTCCACCCGGCCGGACAGCGCGGCCCGCGCGAGCTCGGCGTGCACCCGCCCGCCCTCCGGATCGGCCATCCGGTCGCCCACCGACCAACCGTCGTCCAGGCAGCCCACGTCGAAGGTGGTCAGACCCATCGCGACCGCCATCGGCGCGACACCGGTCACCAGCGCGCCCAGCGTGCCGATCCGCCGGTGCGGACCGGCCGACGTCACCTCCGGCGGCGCGAGGTGGACCGCCCGGCACGGCGCGATCCCGCTGCCGCCGCTGATCACCCCGGGCCGCTCGGCGCGGCGCGGTCTCGGCGTCAGCGGCTCGTCCTCGGCGCAGTGGATGTGCTGCAGGACCGGCTGCTCCTCGACCACGTCGGTCGGGATGCCGAAGACGTCCAGCGGCACGCAGGCGTCGGGTTTCAGCTGCTCGCGCGGCCTCTTGCGCGCGACCGAGACCACGATGACCTGCTCCCCGGTGCTGCGACCGGCCCGGCGCTTGGCACCGATGTCGACAGCGGTCACCCCGGGCAGGTCGAGTAACTGGTCCTCCACTGCCCGCTTTATCGGGCGTATCACCGCCCGATCTCTCAGCTCCCTGATGCTCAGCATGGTGGCCCCCTCCACCTACACCATTTAACACTCAGGGTTACGCATCAGTCACGAAGAGTCACTCTTACGGCCGTTCGGCTCTTCGGCTGCTACAGCGAACAGTCCACCAAGACGGGCTCCGGTGCCAGCGAAACGCCGAAGGCCAGGCGTACTCCATCCCGAACTTCACGCGCAAGAATGAGCAGGTCGCGGGTGGTCGCGCCGCCGCGGTTGGTCAGCGCGAGCGTGTGCTTGGTGGACAGGCCCACCCGTCCGCCCGGCCCCTGGTGGCCCTTGCCGAACCCGGCGCGCTCGATGAGCCACGCCGCGGACAGCTTGACCCCGCCGTCGGCCGGGTACTGCGGGATCCGCTGGTCGGCGCCGACCCGCTCGGTGATGCGTTCGAGCACCGCGGGCAGCTCGGCTTCGTCGACGATCGGGTTCGTGAAGAACGAGCCTGCGCTCCAGGTGTCGTGGTCGCCCGCGTCGAGCACCATGCCCTTGCCGCGCCGCAGCGACAGCACCGCCTCGCGCGCGCTCGCCACGTCCACCTGCCCGCCGGGCTCGACGTCGAGCGCGCGGGCCAGCTCGCCGTAGCGGATCGGGGCGGACAGGTCGTCGTCGCGCAGCAGGAACCGGGCGCGCAGCACCACCGCCGCGTCGCTGTGCTTGAGCACGCTGTTGCGGTAGGTCAGTCCCAGCTCGGTGGCCGGGACGGTGCGCACGGTGCCGGTCGCGCGGTCGAGCAGGTCGACCGAGACCAGCAGCTCCGAGACCTCCACGCCGTACGCGCCGACGTTCTGCACCGGGGTCGCGCCGGTCAGGCCGGGGATGCCGGACAGGCACTCCAGCCCGCCGAGGCCCTGCCGCGCGGTGTCCGCGACGACCTCGTCCCAGTCCTCACCGGCTTCCGCGGTGAGCTGCACCAATCCGTCGCCGACGCTGTCGTACTGGCGGCCCTTGGTGGCGATGCGCACGACGTGGCCGTCGAATCCCTCGTCGGCCACCACCACGTTCGAGCCGCCGCCCAGGACGAGCAGGCGGTGCCCGCCCGCGTCGGCCGCGCGCACCGCTTCGGTGATCTCGTCGGAGCGGGTCGCGACCACCAGGCCGGTCGCCGGTCCACCCAGCCGCAGGGTGGTGTGTTCGGCCAGGGGGACACCAGCGGTTTCGCCGGGCAGCTCGGCCACGTGCGCTGTGTCACCGCGCACTTCTTCGGCACCGGACGTGGAGGGGTTCACGGTTGCCAAAGGTAACCTCCGCTCCATGGCACGCCGCATCGAGCACCGAAGCACCTCAGAGTGGCCCGCGGTCCGGTTGTACGAGGCGCTGATCGACATCGACTACCTCAACGACCGCCTCGAGGAGCTCGGCGGCGCCAACGCGGAGCTGGTGAAGCACCTGGCGACCGACGGCGGCGCGCAGTTCCAGATCCGCCACTCCGTGTCCGCGGACTCGCTGCCCTCGGTGGCCCGCACCGTGGTCGGCGGCGATCTGACGATCGACCGCAGCGAGTCGTGGCGGCGCGAGGAGGACGGGCACTACACGGGCGAGATCGCGGCCGAGATCGCCGGGGCGCCGTGCACCATCACCGGCTCGATGTGGCTGCGCGACGTGGCGGGCGAGGCTTCGACCAGCGAGTTCGTGGTGTCCGGCAGCGTTCGGGTCAACGTGCCGTTCGTGGGCGGCAAGATCGAGGACCTGGTGGCCGACCAGGTGCAGAAGTTCCTCAGCGCCGAAGAGCGCTTCACCACCGAATGGCTGGCCCGCCGCGGATGACCTCGGTCCCGAAGAAGCGGGCACCGCGGCTCGCGGCCGGTCGCGCCCGCGCGCTGGGCATGCCCACCCGGGGCACGACGAACCCGAACCGGCTGCGCCGCATCGACCGCTGGATCCTCGGCACCCCGTGGGTCGCGGGCGCGGTGCGCGACGCCGCGGAGCCGGTGGTCATCGACCTCGGCTACGGCGCGACGCCGGTGACCACCGTGGAACTGGCCGGTCGGCTGCGGCCGCTGCACCCGGAGCTGCGGGTGGTCGGCCTGGAGATCGACCCGGACCGGGTCGCGGCGGGCAAGGAAGTCGCCGAACCGCCCGCGCTGGAGTTCCGCCGCGGCGGGTTCGAGCTGGCCGGGCTGGCCGCCGGGGTGCGCGGTTTCGCCGGGCCGACGCTGGTGCGGGCGTTCAACGTGCTCCGGCAGTACTCCGAGCCGGAGGCGTGGAAGTACTGGGACGAGCTGTGCGCCCGGCTGGCCCCGGACGGGCTGCTGGTGGAGGGCACCTGCGATGAGATCGGGCGCCGCTGCTGCTGGGTGGCGCTGGACCGCAGCGGCCCGCTGACCTTCACCCTGGCCTGCCTCCCCTCGGACCTGGAGAAGCCCTCCGACCTGGCCGAGCGGCTGCCCAAGACGCTCATCCACCGCAACGTGCCGGGCGAGAAGGTGCACGCGATGCTCGCGGAGCTCGACGCCTGCTGGGCGACGGCTGCACCGATGGCCCCGTTCGGCCCGCGAGCCCGCTGGGCGCACGCGGTGCAGCTCTTCGCCGACCGCGGCTGGCCGGTCCTCGACCGCCGCCGTCGCTGGCGCCTCGGTGAGCTGACCGTCCCGTGGACAGCCGTCGCTCCCGACGCGTGAGCGCGGATGGTCGTTAGAACCACCATCGCCACTCACGAGACGGTGACGTCGGGTCGTGAGCGGCAATGCTTGTAAGAGCCCCCATCGGCGCTCACGAGGCCTACCGTGGGGGCATGGATAGCGAGATGCTGAACCGCGCTTTCCCGGAGCAGGCCGCGGCCTTCCGCAGCGCCGCGTTGCAGGCCGGGCCGAACGCCCAGGTGTCGACCTGTCCGGGCTGGGACGTCCGCCGCTTGGTCCAGCACTTGGGGCAGGCCTACGCCAGGGCCGAGCTCTCCCTGCACCTGGAGCCCGGCGCTCCTCGACCCGAAGTGCCGCGCCCACCTGCCGAGTTCGACGACGTGCTGACCTGGTGGGACGAGCGGCTGGCCGACCTCCGCCACACCCTGTCCACAATGGACCCGTCTCGTCCGGTGCGGGCGTTGCACCCCGGCGGCACGCCGGCCACTTGGACGCGCCGGATGGCGCACGAGTCCGCGATCCACCGCCTGGACGCCGAGCACGCCCTCGCCGGGCTGGGCCCCGATCACGTGCACGACCTGATCTTCGACCCGGAACTGGCCGCCGACGGCATCGACGAGTTCCTGACCGTGATCCTCCCCCTCGGCGACTGGAGCGGGAGCACCGCGCAGGGGCAGGTCCTCGTCCACGCCGCGGACGCGGGCCGGGCCTGGCTCGTCGAATTCCACCCGGGCGAACCACCGCGGGCCGGAGCGGCCACCGGCGCAGCCCTCGAGGTCGACGCGACGATCGCCGGCACGGCCGACGCGGTCTACCGCAAGGTCTGGGGTCGTCCGAGCACCGCCGCGCTCACCGGCAACGCCGCCCTCACCGCCCTCATCAACGGCCGCTGAGCCACCCCGGAAGCGGTCGATTCCGGCGCGGATCCAGCGTTCACCCGGCCGTGGGTCGTGGGCTCGGACACAGCTCGCCCTGTGCCGGAAGGACCTTCACTACCTGCGATAATGACTGATCGTGAGCTCTTCCGAACGGCGTTTCGTCATCAGCTTCGGCTGCCCCGACCGCACCGGCATCGTGTCCGGCATCTCGAGCTTCATCGCCGAGTTCGGCGGTTGGATCGTCGAGGCCGGCTACCACACCGACATCGAGACCGGCTGGTTCTTCACCCGCCAGGAGGTCCTCGCCGACTCGCTGCCGTTCGGCATCGAGGAGCTCCGCGAGCGCTTCGCCGCCGTCGCCGAGGAGCTCGGCAGCGAGAGCAGCTGGCGCGTCTCGGACACCGGTGAGCGGCGCCGGGTGGTCATCCTGGTGTCGAAGGACGGGCACTGCCTGCACGACCTGCTCGGCCGGATCGGCTCCGGCGAGCTGGACGTGGACCTGCGCGCGGTGATCGGCAACCACCCGGACCTCGGCCCGATCACCGAGGCGCACGGCATCCCGTTCCACCACGTGCCCTTCGGCAAGGACCCGGCGGCGAAGGCCGAGGCGTTCGAGCAGGTCCGGTCGCTGGTCGACGTGCACGACCCGAACGCGATCGTGCTGGCCCGCTTCATGCAGGTCCTGCCGCCCGAGCTGTGCGAGGCCTGGGCCGGCCGCGCGCTGAACATCCACCACAGCTTCCTGCCGTCGTTCGCCGGCGCCCGCCCGTACCACCAGGCGTACGACCGGGGCGTGAAGCTGATCGGCGCGACCTGCCACTACGTGACGGCGGAGCTGGACGCGGGCCCGATCATCGAGCAGGACGTGATCCGCGTGGACCACACCGACGACGTCGCGGACATGGTCCGCAAGGGCCGCGACATCGAGAAGCTCGTCCTCGCCCGGGGCCTCCGGGCCCACCTCGAGGACCGGGTCCTCGTCCACAACCGCCGCACCGTCGTCTTCTGATCCGAGGTCTTCCGGGCGAAGGCGCCCTTCGCCCGGAAGACTTGATCAGTAGTCGACGTAGCCCTCGGGACCGTGGGTGTAGAGGGTGGTCTCGTCGATCCCGGCGAGCGGGGCGCCAGTGGCGAACCGGTCCGGGAGGTCCGGGTTCGAGATGAACAGGCGACCGAAGGACACCAGGTCCGCGCCGTCCCGCTCGATCAACGCCGCGCCGGATTCCGCCGTGGTCGGGTGCCCGAAACCGGTGTTGCCGATCAGCGTTCCGGTCCAGCGCGGGCGGAGATCGCGCAGCGCCGGGTAGCGGCTGTTGTCGGTCAGGTGCAGGTAGGCGAGGTCCAGCGGCCGCAGGGCGTCGACGAGCGCCCGGTAGACCGGCGCGGGATCGGCTTCGACGAGCCCGGTCAGCGGATTCCCCGGCGACAGGCGGATTCCCACGCGGCCCGCGCCGATCGCATCCGCCACCGCCTCGGCCACCTCGACGGGGAACCGGATGCGCTCGCTGCCGCCGTACCGGTCACCGCGGACGTTGGTGTTGTCGGCGAGGAACTGGTGCAGCAGGTAGCCGTTCGCGCCGTGCAGCTCGACACCGTCGAACCCGGCGTCGACGGCTCGCCGCGCCGAAGCCACGTGCTCGTCGATCGCCTGCGCGATGTCCGCGGTGGTCATCTCGCGCGGAACCATCGCCGGGATCTTGCCGCTGGCGGTGTGCAGCTCGATGTCCGCGGCCACCGGTGAGGGCGCGATCGGGTGCAGCGCACCGAGGTTGTTCTCCGGAACCGTCAACCGTTCGGCGTGCATGAGCTGCGCGAAGATCCGCCCGCCCGCGTCGTGGACGGCGCCGGTCACCGCGCGCCAACCCGCGACCTGCTCCGGCGAGACCAGCCCCGGTCCGCGCAGCGCGCCCTGGCCTTGCACGCTGGGCCAGATGCCCTCGGTGACGATCAGCCCAGCGCTGGCGCGCTGCGCGTAGTACTCCGCCACGAACGGCTGCGGGACGCCCTGGGCGTCACCGCGGAACCGGGTCATCGGCGCCATCACGATCCGGTTCGGCAGGGACAGCGATTCGTACGGCTTGAGCAACGGGTTCGTCATGCCGATCACGCTAAAATCTGACCTCCATGTCAGATTCCACCGATCGTGACGGAGCACACGAATGCGGATCGGCGAGCTGTCCAGGCGCACCGGGGCCAGCGAGCGAGCGCTGCGCTACTACGAGAAGCAGGGCCTGCTGACCACCGGCAGAACCGCGGGCGGGCACCGGGAGTACGCGGAGTCCGATGTGGACAAAGTGGCGCTGGTGCAGCGGCTGATCGGCGCGGGCGTGCCGAGCGCGAAGATGGCGGAGATCTTCCCGTGCGTGTTCGGCGGCCACTCCAAGCCCACCGTCGAGGTCATCGCCGACCTCCGCCAGGAACGCGAACGCATCAACGGGATGATCGACGACCTCGTCGCCTCCCGCTCGATCCTGGAGGGCATGATCGCCGAAGCCGAGGTCGCGGCCGGGTCGTGAGCGCGGAAACCGGTCGGAGCCGGTCCCCGCGCTCAC
>NZ_JBEOVY010000025.1:0-36680 GCF_040295745.1 Saccharopolyspora sp. NPDC002686 | reverse complement strand
TGTCCGCGCGGGTCCGCAGTTTCAATTGACACGGTCCACCGCCGTGGGTGAGATGTGCAGTTTCAATTGAAACTGCGGTTCCCGGAACACCGATCTTCACTCGTCAGGGTGAGTTGATCAGCGGTGGTGGGAGGGGCGGCTTAGGTTGCCGGGCGGCCCGAGTGGTTGATCCGGTGGAGGTCCGATGCCGCACACGATGCTGTCGAGCTTCGCCGTCGTCGTCGCCGCCACCGCGGTCGCGCCGCTGATCACCGACCGGGTCAAGCGGTGGATCGCGATTCCCTCGGTGGTGCTGGAGATCCTGCTCGGCATCCTCATCGGACCGCAGGTGCTCGGCTGGGCCGGCGAGGGCGAGGTGATGGGGTTCGTCGCCGACTTCGGCCTGGCGATGCTGATGTTCCTGGCCGGCTACGAGCTCAAGATCGAAGACGTGCGCGGCAAGCCGATCCGGCTGGCGGGCGTCGGCTGGCTGATCTCGCTGGTGCTGGGCCTGGGCTTCGGCGCGCTGGTGCACGGGTGGACGTTCGCGTCGCTGATCATCGGTCTGGCGCTGACCACCACCGCGCTGGGCACCACGCTGCCGATGGTCCGCGACGCCGGGCTGCTGCCCACTCCCCTGGGCGCGCGGGTGCTGGCCGCGGGTGCGGCGGGCGAGTTCGGGCCGATCATCGCGGTGGCGCTGGTGGTCAACGACCAGAGCCCGGCGCGCACCGTCCTGTTCCTGCTGGCCTTCGGCGTGGTGGCGGCGCGGCTGCTGTGGGCCGCGGCGAACCGCCGGGACGGGCGGATCAGCCGGCTGGTCCGCACCACGCTCGGCACCAGCGTCCAGTTCGCGGTGCGGCTGTGCATGGTCGTCGTGGTGTTCATGCTCTGGCTCGCCGGGACCCTCGGGCTGGACGTGCTGCTCGGCGCGTTCGTCGCGGGGCTGGTGGTGCGCCTGTTCTTCGACGCCGGTGATCCGGAGGAGGGCGCGGTGGTGGAGAGCAAGATCGAGGCGATCGGCTTCGGCCTGTTCATCCCGTTCTTCTTCGTGGTCAGCGGGATGCGCTACGACCTGGACGCGCTGCTGGCCACGCCGAGCGCGATCGCCCTGCTGCCGCTGTTCCTGGTGCTGTTCCTGGTGATCCGCGGGCTGCCGACGCTGGTCCTGCACCACCGCGACCTGCCGGTCCGGCCGCGCTGGACGCTGGCGCTGCTGGCTTCGGCGGCGCTGCCGCTGGTCGTGGTGATCACCGCGATCGGCACCGAGTCCGGTCAGCTGCCGACCAGCACGGCTTCGGCCATGGTCGGCGCGGGCATGCTCAGCGTCCTGGTCTTCCCCCTGATCGCACTGCGCCTGGTCCGCCGGGACCGGTGACCCCGGAACACCGCTTCCGGCATGCAGAAGGGCGGCGGGCCCGGGCTGCACTTTTCGCCCGATCGCGCGACGCTGGCGGTGGAAGTCATCGAGTTCGCAGAGGGGGGCGCTCGAGATGTCCAGTCCGCAGACCGGTCCCGGTTCGGAGCAGCAACGCGCCGAAGCGCACGAGGCCGAGCAGCAAGCGCAGGCGCCTGAGCAGAAGAAGCAGTGGGCGATGACGTCCGCTCAGGAGCCGACCGCGATGTCGGGGTGGCTGGCGTTCGCCGGCTCGCTGATCCTGCTGGTCGGGATCTTCAACATCATCGACGGTCTGACCGCGCTGTTGCGCACCGACTACTACATCGTCGGCGCGGGGCAGCTCCTGGTCTTCAACTTCGTCGCGTGGGGCGTGATCTGGCTGGTGCTGGGCGTCCTGCAGGTGGCCACCGGGGTGGGGTGCCTGTACGAGAAGGAGTGGGCCCGCACCACCGGCGTCGTGCTCGCCGCGCTGGTCGCGATCGGGCACCTGGCCTTCCTGGCCGCGTTCCCGCTGTGGTCGTTGCTGGTGATCGCCCTGTCGGTGCTGGTGATCTACGGCCTGGTCGTCCCGGCCGAGAGGGCCCGCGCTTGATCGCTCCGCCGCGCAACCCGAGTTCGAGGACAAGCTCTAAGCTCGGGGCGTGGAGTTCGAAGCTGAGTACACGGGACATGTCGACCACGGTGGGAAGCCGGCTCGTCGCGAGCTGGACGCGCTGACCATCACCAAGATCTCGGTCGGCCCGATGGACAACAACGCGTACCTGCTGGTGTGCCGCAACACCGGCGACGCGCTGCTGGTCGACGCCGCCAACGATTCCGAGCGGTTGACCGACCTGCTCGGGCACGACGACCAGCGCCCCCGGCTGCGCACCATCGTCACCACGCACCAGCACCACGACCACTGGCAGGCGCTGGGTTCGGTGGCCGGTCAGACCGGTTGCTTCACGCTGGCGCACCCGGACGACGCCGATGCGCTGCCGGTGCCGCCGGACCGCCTGGTCGAGCACGGCGACACCATCGCGGTCGGCGACTCGCAGCTGTCGGTGATCCACCTGCGCGGCCACACGCCGGGTTCGATCGCGCTGCTCTACCGCGACCCGAACGGCCACCCGCACCTGTTCACCGGGGACTCGCTGTTCCCGGGCGGGGTGGGCAAGACCGGCTCGCCGGCCGCCTTCAAGTCGCTGATCGACGACGTGGAGAACCGCATCTTCGCGGAGCTCCCGGACGACACCTGGTTCTACCCGGGCCACGGCGACGACTCGACGCTCGGCGAGCAGCGCCCGCACCTCGCCGAGTGGCGGGAACGCGGCTGGTGATCGGCGCGGAAGTCGAGCGCCTGCACCACGTGTTGGCGCGCTGGCTCGGCCAGGACTGCGAGCCCGCGGTCCTGGCCGAGTTCCGGGACTCGCACGCGGACGACTTCACCCTGGTCACCACCGATGGCGCGGTACTGACCGGCGAGCAGCTCTTCGCCGCGCTCGCCGGGGCGAACAACTCCGCGCCGGGCCTGGTGATCGAGGTGGACGAGGTCACCGAGGTCGCGGAGAGCGCCGAGTTCGCTGTCGTCCGCTTCCGCGAGACCCACCACCACGACGGCCGGACCACGGCACGCCGCACCACCGCGGTCCTGCGCCGCACGCCCGAGGGCCTGCGCTGGCAGCACGTGCACGAAACCGCGGCCTGACCACGATCCACGGGCGGGCTCGCCGGAACTGCCTGATCCTGTTGGGGATTCGTCCCAGCAGGAGGCTGGTGCGCCATGGCCGACTCCGATCCCAGCACGGGCACGTCCCTGCTGCGCCACGCGCAGATCGCCTGCGTCTACCTCGCGGTGGTGGTGCTGGCCCTGCTGGCCTACTCCGCGCGCAACATGCTCGTGCTGATCTTCGTGGGGTTCTTCCTCGCCCTCGGGGTGGAGCCGGTGGTGGCGTGGTTGCACCGGCACCGCTGGCGACGCGGGTTGGCGATCGCCGCGGTGATCTTCGTCGTCGTGCTCGTCGTGGGCTTCATCGTGCTGTTCGCAGTGGTGCCCGCGGTGGGCCAGGTCGGCCATTTCCTGGCCCAGCTCCCCCAGCTCCTGTCGCAGCTGGGCCAGCACCTGGGCGAGCGCCAGTTGCGCGACACGCTCCACGACCCGGCCGTCCAGAGCAAGGTCCAGGAGGCCGCCAAGCAGGCCGCCACGTTCCTGGCGACTGCGCTGGGCGCCGGGTTCGCGGCCATCGGGTCGCTGCTCGGCGGGATCTTCTCGGCGTGCACGGCCGGGGCCTTGCTGGTCTACTTCTCGCTCGCCATGCCCCGGCTCCAGGGCGCGATGACGCGTGCGGCGGGCAGCCACCCCGGGCGCCCGGAAGCGATCCTCGCCGCCATGAACCGGGTCGGGGGCTACGTCACCGGCCAGGCCCTGGTGTCGCTGTGCGCCGGTGCGGTGTCCTACGTGTTCTTCCTGGTCGCGGGCGTCCCCTACCCCGCGCTGCTGGCGGTCGTGGTCGCCCTGCTCGACGCCATCCCGCAGGTCGGGGCGACGCTGGCTTCGGTGGCGGGAATCTTGGTTGCGCTGTCGCAGAGCCTGCCGCTGGCCGTGATCACGTTGCTGTTCTTCATCGTCTACCAAGCCGTCGAGAACTACCTGATCGCGCCGCGGGTTTTCGCGCGGACCGTCGAGCTGAGCCCGCTGGCCGCCTTCGTGGCGATCCTGCTCGGCGGATCGCTGGCAGGTGTTCTGGGCGCGCTGATCGCGCTGCCGATCACGGCCGCGCTGAAGGTCCTCTACCGGCAGGCCCGGGTCGAGCACATCACGGGGTGACGATCGGGAAGTCCGGGTCCGGATCGTCCACGAAGTCCAGCAGCGCGGTGAGGGCTCGACAACGACCGCGAAGGGATTGAGGTCCCACCTGAACGCGCCGTTTCACATTTCACCATTGACGACATCACGTCAATCTTTCTGACGTTTTCGGAAGCTTGGTAGACGCTCACCACTCCAACAACTGGGTGAAAAGTACCCGGTGTCCGAGAAATGTGCTTGCTCGAAGCTTTCAGTTCGTAGGGTGTAGACAAACCACCCAACCGCTGGAGGAAACTGGTACCAACGGCCGCAACAATCGTACTTCACCAGCGAAATCGCTCTCACCCATTCGGCCTATGGCTGCCCCGGAACATCTCAGGCATTCTGTTCTGCTCGCCGCAGAACGGTGAGCCTCGGGGTCCTACGCGGCTTCCGAGTGGGAACCGTTCTGTCCGAGGACTGTGAGGCATGTCTGCCAGAATCGATCAGGATTTGTTGGAACTGGTGCAGGCGCAGGCCGAGCGATGGGCGGATCGGCTCATCGACCTGGGGCCCAGGAACGCGCTGCTCCACTTCAAGAACACGAAAACCGCCAGCCTCGACCTGACCTCTGCGGATGAGTCGACGCTGCGCGGTCTGCTTACCGGCTCTTCGACACGGCTGTCCTCGCTATTCACCGACAGCACCGCGCACAAGGATGCCTGCGCGCGAGTGCGCAACCTGCGCCGTCGGATGGTCGCATTCGAGGAAGAGCAGGGCGTCGAGGTCGGCAAGATCGCACACGGGCTGGTGCGCACGACCAACACACAAGTCAAGGGGACCGGACCGATCCCGTCCCTGCGAGCTCCTCTCCTCCTCCGGTCGGTGCGCATCGAACCGCGGACCGTCTCCGAGAACGACTTCTCATTGGCCGTTGAGAACGACGTCGAGATCAACCCCGTTCTGTTGCATGCGCTCGATCAGGTGTACGGGCTGGACGTCGACCGCGAGCAATTCATTGCAACCGTCGAAGAGCTCACCCAGAGCGACGACCCAGCAGAACAAATGCAGTGCATCCACGCAACGCTTGCAGATTTGGCCGCCGCGCAGGGCCTATCACTAGAGCTCGACAACTCGGTGGTCATCGGGCTGTTCAACTACGAAAAGCTCCCGATGGTGAACGACCTGCGCGCGGCAGGCAGCCTGCTCGCGCAGCACGAACTCGTATCCGCGCTGGCGGGGCACGAACCCAGCGCCAACAGCGTCAGAACCGAAGGCACCGGCTTCTCACCCAGCCCGCCCGATTCAGTTCGGCCGGCGGACGAATACTTGGTCCAAGACGCGGATTCATCCCAGCAAAAGGCGATCAACACCGCCCTGTCCGGGCACCACGTGCTGATCGAAGGCCCGCCTGGAACCGGCAAGAGCCAAACGATCGCGAACATCATCGCGGGTGCCGCTGCACTGGGGAAACGTGTTCTGTTCGTCGCGGAGAAACGCGCGGCGATCGAAGCCGTCGCAGACCGGCTGGACCAGGTCGGGCTGAAGGACCTGGTGTTCGACCTACACCAGCAGAAGGTCGACAAGAAGCAGATCGCGAAGCAGCTCCAGGAGAGCCTGGAGGCCACCAGCAGGCAGCAGCCAGTGAAGGCCGACGACCTGCACCAACGGTTGGAGCAGCGGCGCAGGTCCGTGCGCGCGGCATCCGACGCACTGCACAAACCGCGAGAACCGTGGGACATCCGCGCGTACGACGTGCAGAACGAGCTGCTCACCCTGACCGAGTACGAGACGCGGCACGCCTTCCGAGGCCCGGCGCTGCATCGGCTGGACGCGCAGACCGTCCGCGACCTGGAGAAGAAGCTGCGCGATTTCGTCGATGCCGGCGGATTCCGCGTGCTGCGGAAAGAATCGCCCTGGTGGCAGGCCGACATCCGCACAACCGAGGACATCGAGGAGATCCTCCCCAAACTGGATGCGCTCACCTCCGAGACGCTGCAGACCAGCCAGACAGGCATGCACAGGCTGCTCCGCCAGACCGGGCTCAAACCACCGGACGACCTGACTGGCTGGAACGAAGTGTTGAACCTGCTGGACGGTGTGCACAGCAGCGTCGCGGCGTTCGGGGCGGACGTCTTCGGCACCCAGCTAGACGATTGGTATTGCGCGACGGCCAACCGGGCGCAGCGCGCACAGCTGGGCAGCACGCTGTCCTGGCTGCAACGCCGGGCACTGTTCAGGCAAGTGAAGGCGGCTTCGACCGACGGCATCACCAAAAAGCCCGCCCTTCACCGCAAACTCAGCGCGGTCGTCCAGCAGCGCGACCGGTGGCGGGAAATGGGTGGTGTACAACCCGCTGAGGTCGTCGGTCTCCCGGAGACCATGAACGCGTTCCAGACCATGCGCGACCAGCTCGCCTCGGTGGCGATGTGCGCCAAGCTACCCGAAGTCGAGCGCAGCCCCACCCAACAGGTCCACCAGCAACTCCACGACTTGGCCGCGGACAAGGACACGATGTGGCGGATGCCCACGATCACCGACCTCAAGGAGGAGTTCCACGCGCTCGGGCTCACACCGCTGATCGAGGACGCCGCGACGAGGAAGCTCACCGGGGAGCAGCTCTGGCTGACGTTCCGCAGCGCGTGGCTGCGTTCCCTGCTGGACGAATTCAAGCTAAAAGTTCCCGTGTTGCGCGACTTCCGCGCCGAACAGCAGACCAGGCTGGTCTCAGAGTTCCGCACCGCTGATCTGGAACACCGGGTGACGTCGGCCCGGCGAGTGCGGTGGGCGGTGGCCAGCAGGCTGCGCCAGGTCCGCGACGACTTCCCGGACGAGACCCGGCTGCTGAAGGACCAGGCGAGCAAGAAGTCCCGGCACCTGCCGGTCCGGCGTCTCGTCGAACGCGCCTCGCACGTGCTGCTGGCGCTGCGGCCCTGCTGGGCGATGTCCCCGCTGGTCGTGAGCAAGACGCTCCCCGCCGAACAGCTCTTCGACATCGTGATCTTCGACGAGGCCAGCCAGATCCAGCCGCACGACGCGATCACCTCGATCGCCCGCGGCCGCAAGCTGGTGGTCGCGGGCGACGACCAGCAGCTACCTCCCACCAACTTCTTCGGGAAGCTGCTGGAGGGCTCCGACGACGACATCGACGAAGGCGAGAACAGCGAGCTGGAGGACTACGAGTCGATTCTGACTGCGATGCGCTCACTCATCCCGCGCCAGGAAACGCTGCGGTGGCACTACCGGAGCAGGGACGAGCGGCTCATCGCCTTCTCCAATCGGCACGTCTACCAGGACCAGCTGGTGACTTTCCCCGGCGCCCACCAAGACCCGCCCGTGACGCTGGACGTAGTCGACGGAGTCGCATCGCCCGGTCAGGACGGGTCTTCGCCCGCCGAGATTCAGCGGGTCGTCGAGCGGGTGCTCGAACACGCCGAGCACCGGGCGCACGAGAGCCTCGGCGTGATCACGATGGGCCAGAAGCACATGGATCGCGTGGACGCAGCCGTGCGAAAAGCGCTCCAAGACCGGCCGGATCTGGCTGAGTTCTTCTCCGAAGATGCCGGTCCCGGCAAGAGGTTCTTCGTCAAGAACCTCGAACGCGTCCAGGGTGACGAACGCGATGCGATCATCTTGACTGTCGGCGTGGCAAAGCGGGCCAACGGCACTGTGGCACGCACCGGTTTCGGACCGCTGAACAACGAAGGTGGACGGCGCCGCCTGAACGTCGCCGTCACGCGCGCCAAGCGGCGGATGCTGGTCGTTAGCTCGTTCAGCGCGCACGACCTCGCCCCGACCCCCGAGGTCACCGGCACAGAGCTGCTACGGCGCTACCTGGAGTTCGCCCAGAACGGCGCGGACGTGGACAACGTCGGCGAGCAGGAGGACTTCGAGCTCAACGGCTTCGAGGAGGACATCCGCCGCGCACTCAGCGAACGCGGGATCGACGCACACCCTCAGTGGGGATTCTCGGGCTACCGCATCGACTTCGCGCTGGCTCATCGGGATCAGCCCGGGCGGATGGTGCTCGCCGTCGAGGCCGACGGTGATACCTACCATCGTGCCCTCAGCGTGCGCGACCGCGACCGCCTTCGCCAAGCGCACTTGGAGAATCTGGGGTGGCGATTTCACCGCGTGTGGTCGTCCTCGTGGTTCGCCGACCCCACCGGCGAAGCCGAACGGATCGCGGAGGCCTGGGAGCAGGCCATGATCGACGCGGACCGCGAGCTACCGGCTGTCGTGCCCGAGCCGGAGGATCCGACGCCCCAACCGCACGTTGAACGCGGGCCGCGGCCATCAGTCCTCGCTGGTTTGAAGACCAACGACTACACCGACGCCGACCTCATCGCGATCTGCCGCTGGCTGACGACCGACCAACTGCCACTCGACCGAGAGGAACGCATCAACCAGGCGCTCAAGGAATTGGGGTTCCGCCGCCGGGGCTCCCGCATCGTCGCGCGGCTGACAAGAGCCGTCGACATCGCCCGATCCCAGATGGACGAGGAGAGTTGATGTTCCCACTCGACGACCGTACCGTTGAACGGCTGGCTGCGGTGATCGTGGACATAGGCGGTCCGTACGAGCGCAAGGGCTACCAACTCGAGCAGCTGCTGGCCCGGGCGGGATGGGCGAACCCGCCCGAGTACGACGGCAGCACGCGGGTTCCCTGGCTGGCCGAACAACTCATCGAGCGCAAGGAGAACCGCGCGGAGATCGAACGGCTGCTGTGCCGTTTGTGCGACCCGCTCGAGTACGACGACGGTCAGGTCAGCGCGGACGAGTTCCGGGAAGCGGTGAACGCCAAGCTGGCAGCCGAACGGCTGGTGGTGTCCGTGGTCGGCGGGCGCCCCACGATCGGCGAGCTGAGTGCGGACGGCAAGTCGGAGGTCTTCTCCGCCCCCGAGGACCTCGACCACCGCCTCCGCGCGCTGATCAGTGATTCGCACACCGTGGATGTGCTGCTGAACCGGGTGAGCGAGTCCGTCCTCTGCCAGCAGATCGGTGCACACACGATGGCGATCATCGGCATCGGCAGCTTCGTCGAGGGTCTGCTGGGTTCGCTGCTGACCGAGCGGGACGAGGAGATCCGCAAGCACGGCTTCGTCGGGCGGGGCGACCGGAAGATCAAGCCCGATCGGGCCGGGCTGGAGCTGATGCTCGACGTCGCCCACGAGAAGGAGTGGATCCAGCTCGACGCCAAGGACTTCATGCAGACCGTTCGCCAGTACCGCAACTTCGTGCATCCCCGCGCGGAACTCGCGAAACAGCCGAAGTTCGACCACGACAGCGTCACGCTGTGCTGGGCACCTGTTCGTGCGCTGCTCAACGACCTGGAGGAACACGTCAAGCCGATCTAGGCCTCCGCTATATCTGGTGATGCCGGCACTTCTGAGTTGAGATGTCGGCATCACCGGTTCACCAACTCAGGCCCCCTCTGAGCAGCGCTGATCTACTGGAAACGGGCGTGTTGGGGCGGCCCACTTTGGCTGTCGACGCTGCGTAACCGCCTGGCCGACGCCAAGCTGGGTTACCGGTGGGTCATGGCGTGACGATCGGGAAGTCCGGGTCCGGATCGTCGGCGAAGTCCAGCAGCGCGGTGAGGGCCTCGTGGTCGCCCTGCTGGTCGACGTCGGCCGGTCGTTGCCCGGTGACCAGTGCGAGCAGCTGCGGCTTGGTCAGGGTGAGGACGAGATCGGCCGGTTCGGTGCCGACCGGTTCCTGGACGAGGGCACCGTTGGACAGCGTGGTGCGCACGTGCTCGTCGACGTCGGTGACGTGCCAGTCGAGGACCAGCCTGGTCCCGGCCGCCCGCGGCCCGTCGATCCGGATCGCCACCGAGTCCAGCAGCTGCTCGACGGTCAGCGCGGCCAGGATCCCGCCCGAGATGCTGATCGGGTTCGGGGTGACGCCGTTGCGGAGCTCCTGCGCGCCGGTGAGGTAGAAGTTCCGCCAGGGGCCGTTCTCCGCGCCGAAGCCCAGCTGCTGGTAGGTGTCGGCGAGCAGGTCCTTCGCGGCGGCGTGGTCGGGCTCGGCGAACACCGCGTGCTTGAGGAGTTGCGCGGCGAAGCGGAGGTCACCTGCGGAGGCGTACTCCGCGGCCTTCTCGACGACCCGGTCCACGCCGCCGAGGCAGTCGACGTAGCGCTTGGCCGACTCCACCGGCGGGTGCTCCCACAGGGACGCCGGGTTGCCGTCGAACCAGCCCATGTACCGCTGGTAGACCGCTTTGACGTTGTGGCTCACCGAGCCGTAGTAGCCGCGCGCGTGCCACGCCGATTCCAGCGCGGGCGGCAGTTCGAACCGCTCGGCGATCTCGGTGCCGGTCCACCCGCGGTTGATCAGGCGGAGCGTCTGGTCGTGCAGGTACGCGTAGAGGTCCCGCTGTTCGGTCAGGTGCTGCGCGATGCGTTCGCGTCCCCAGGTGGGCCAGTGGTGGGAGGCGAACGCGACCTCGGCGTCGGAGCCGAACAGCGCCAGGGCCTCGGTGAGGTAGCGCGACCAGTTCCGCGCGTCGCGGACCTGTGCGCCGCGCAGCGTGAGGACGTTGTGCATGTTGTGCGTGGCGTTCTCGGCCATGCACAGCGCTCGGTGCTCCGGGAAGTGGAAGTTCATCTCCGCCGGCGCCTCCGTGCCCGGTGTGAGCTGGAAGCGGATGCGGACACCGTCGACCGTCTCCTCCTGGCCGGTGCGCGTGATGTCGACCGTGGGCGGGATCAGCGAAACGGTGCCCACCGAGGTCGTCTGCCCCAACCCCGTGCCGACCTGCCCGGTCGGTCCCTTCTTCAGCACCATGCCGTACATGTAGTTGCCGCGACGGGTCATGGCCGTGCCCGCGTAGACGTTCTCCGACACGGCGTGCTCGGTGAAACCGGCGGGCGCCAGGATCGGCACCGGCTCGGAGACCACTCCCGCGACACCGCCGAAGTGGTCGACGTGCGAGTGCGTGTAGATCACCGCGGTGACCGGCCGGTCACCGCGGTGCGCCCGGTACAGTGCCAGCGCGGCCGCGGCCGTTTCGGTGGAGATGAGCGGGTCGATCACGATGACGCCGCGGTCGCCCTCGACCAACGTCATGTTCGACAGGTCCAGCCCGCGGACCTGGTATATGCCCGGCACCACCTCGTAGAGGCCCTGCTTCGCGCACAGCTGGGACTGGCGCCACAAGCTCGGGTGCACCGTCTCCGGGCAGTCGCCCGCCAGGAAGGCGTAGGCGTCGTTGTTCCACACCGCTCGCCCGCGCTCGTCCTGCACGACACCCGGTTCCAGCGCGGCGATGAAACCGCGATCGGCGTCCTCGAAATCGGTGCGATCGGCGAAGGGCAGCTCGCTCACCGGACAACCCCCATCTCCTCGAGCGTCGACCCCAGTAGAACGGCTGCCCCAACGCCCTGCAGTGCGGATCAGCGCCGCGGAAACCGCTGCGTCCGTCGGGGGCCGGTTCTAGGGTGACCGTGGAGCCGGTGGGTGGAGGTCGGTCGTGGGCGATTCGGTGGTGCTGGAGATCGCGGGCACCGAGGTCTCGGTTTCGCACCCGGACAAGGTGTTCTTCAGCAAGCGCGGCGAGACCAAGCTCGACCTGATCCGGTACTACCAGTCCGTGGCCGAGCCGCTGCTGAGCACCGTGCAGGGGCGGCCGCTGCTGCTGGAGCGGTATCCCGACGGGGCGGGCGGCAAGTCGTTCTTCCAGAAGCGGGTGCCCAAGTCCGCTCCGCCGTGGTTGCGGACGACCATGGTGTCCACGCCGAACGGGACCACCAGCGATGCGCTGGTCGCCGCCGACCTGGCGCACATCGCCTGGGCCGTGAACCTCGGGTGCCTGGGCTTCCACGTCTGGCCGTACCACGCCGACACCCCCGAAGTGGCCGACGAGCTGCGCATCGACCTCGACCCCTCCCCCGGCGTGACGTTCCCGCAGGTGGTGGAGACGGCTCGGCTGACGCGGCAGCTGCTCGCCGAGTTCGGCGTCGACGCGCAGGTGAAGACCTCCGGCTCGCGGGGCCTGCACATCTACGCCGCGCTGCTGCCGCGGTGGAACAGCTACGAGGTGCGGGCCGCCGCGGTGGCGCTGGCCCGCGAGCTGGAACGCCGGCACCCCGACCTGATCACCGCCAAGTGGTGGAAGGAGGAGCGGGGTTCGCGGGTGTTCGTCGACTTCAACCAGAACGCCCCGCACAAGACCGTTTTCGGCGCGTGGTGCGTGCGCCCGCGGGTGGGCGGGCAGGTGTCCACGCCGATCTCGTGGGACGAACTGGCCGAAGTGGAGCCGGATTCGCTGACGATCGCCACGGTGCCGGGCCGGCTGGCCGAGCTCGGTGATCCGTGGGCCGGTCGGCGTCCGCAGTCGATCGAGCCGCTGCTGGAGCAGTCCGCCCGGGACATGGCCAGCGGATTGCGGGACGCGCCGTGGCCGCCGGTCTACCCGAAGCAGCCCAACGAACCACCGCGCGTCGCACCCAGCCGCGCCAAGCGGGACTAGCCCACCTTCGCCGCGTCCGCTTCCGCGCCGTCCCGCTGGCCCGGCAGCACCTTGCGCAGCGCGAGGAACAGGTGGATCACGCCGAGGGTGATCAGGATGTGGCCGAGCCCCGCGATGCCCGAGATCGCCGCCGAGCTCTCCGCGCCGAACACCGTCATCGTGCCGTGCACCACCATCATCGCGGCGGTGACCACCAGGCCGGAGTTGTAGAACCAGAAGAACAGCGTGAACAGGCGGTTGCCGGACAGCCCGAACGCCTTGTCCAGCGCGAGCACCACCAGGAAGAACAGCATGCCCAGCGCGAGCAGGTGGGTGTGCACCACCGACAGCTGGGTGTCGCCGGTGAAACCCTGGGCCTTGGTCAGCTCGCGGTAGTACAGCCCCGCGATCAGTCCGAGGACCGTGTAGCTCAACGCGGCCCAGTAGAGCTTCTTCATCGCGATGCCGTTCCTTCCGTGCGATCACTGCGTCCGCGTCCTACTGTCCTCCGCTCCGCACCGACCCGCATCGGCCTGCGGGTCGGTCGCGGAATCAACCGTTCGAACGATGCGCGGACCGGCCCGGCTGTGGTTCCGTCCTCATCGGAATCCTCCACAGAGGACCGGTCTACCGGGGAAAACCGTTCGGCGGGGCGGGGAATCAGCGGAGCTGGGCGGCGACCAATCGGCCGGCTTCGGCGATCAGCTCGCTGCTGCCCTCGTCGTCCGGCCTAGGCCTCGTGGTCAGCACGGCGATGACGATCGGCGCACCGTCCTCGGTCCAGGTGACCCCGGCGTCGTTCGCCGTGCCGTAGTCGCCGGAACCGGTCTTCTCCCCCGTGCGCCAGTTCGGCGGCAGCCCGGCGCGGAGCTTCTCGGCACCGGTGGTGTTGGCGATGAGCCACTGGGTCAGCTGGTCGCGTTCCGGCGCCGCGAGCGCGTCTCCGACCACCAGAGCCCGGTAACCGGCGGCGAGCCCGGCCGGGGTCGAGGTGTCCCGCTCGTCGCCGGGGATCGCGGTGCCCAGGTCGGCTTCCCACCGGTCCAGGCGGGTGGACGCGTCGCCGATCGAGCGCGCGAACGGCGCGATCGCCTGCGGGCCGCCGAGTTCGCGCAGCAGCAGGTTCGCCGCCGTGTTGTCGCTGACGGTCATGGTCGCCTCGCAGAGCGCGGACACCGTCATGCCGGTGTCCACGTGCTGCTCGGTGATCGGCGAGTAGCTCACCAGGTCGGCCCGCGAGTAGCGGATCACCTTGTTGTAGAAATCGCTGTTCAGGCCGTGTTCGCGCAGCACAGCGGCGACCGCGTAGGTCTTGAAGGTGGAGCACAGCGCGAAGCGCTCGTCGGGCCGGTTCACCAGGGTCCGACCGGTGCGGACGTTGACCGCGTACAGGCCCAGGCGGGCGTCGTAGCGGCGCTCCAGCTCACTCAGGTCGGGGCCGGGAGCGGCGGGTGCGGGCGGCGCGGCACCCTCGACGGTGCCGCACGCCACCAACGCCGGAACAGCCAGCAACGCCCCCAGGACAGCACGTCGTCCGACGTGACTTTCGTTGTGCCGCAACTACTTCTCCGTTCAGTCCGTCGACCGGAATCCCGGTCGGGGACCAATCAAGCAGCGTCCGAGCGATCGCGCCAATCCACAGCCGACGGCGCGTTGATAGCGGTTCGCTATGACCGCAGCGCTCAAGTGGTCGCAACTGCCCGATTTGGCCGGAAAAAATCTCTCACAGCCGTCCGGAGCGCAGGTCGTCGACGGCGATCCGGGCGCACTCCCCGATCGCCGTGTCGACCCGTGGCAGCGCGGAGTCGGCTCGCGCGGCGAGGGTGAACACCGCCACCGCGACCGGCTCCTCGCCCTCGAACTCCACCACCGACACCTCGTTGCGCACCGCACCGATGGTGCCGGTCTTGCCCGCCACCTGGACGCCCCGGAACGGGAACCCGGAACGCACCCGGTGCATCCAGATCTGCTGGCCCAGCAGCCGCCGGATGAACGCGCACTGCTGCGGCGAGGCGACGGCGTCGGTCCAGATCAGCTCCAGCAGCCGGGTCATGTCGCGCGGTGTGGTGGCGCTCGCGTACGCGGGGTCGTAGGCGCTGGCGGTGCGCGCGGCGTCGTTGTTGCTGAGCAGGTCGAACGCTTCCGCCGCCGTGGTGGCACCCATGTCGCGGACCAGCGAGGCGTGCTGGTCGGCCACGCCACCGACCACTCGGGTGCGGCCGAGGCCCAGGTCGGCGAGCACCTCGGCGATCGCGTCCAGCCCCACGGCGCCGAGGATGACGTCGGCGGCGGAGTTGTCGGACACGGCCATCATCGACGCGGCCAGGTCGCGCCAGGACACCGACACCGGGTCGAGGAAGGTCGAGAAACCGCTCGGGCCCGGCGTGCAGGAAGTCGGGTCGATCCGCACCGCGGCGCGCGGATCGAGCCTGCCGCTGTCGAAGGCCCGGCACAGCGCCACCAGCAGCGGCAGCTTGTAGACCGAAGCGGCGACCACCAGCTCGTCGGCGCCGACGCACAGCTCCCGCCCACCGCCGAACTGCGTCGCGTGCACCCAGCCCTCGGCACCGGCATCGGCGAGCACCTCGCGGATGCGGCGCTCGACCGGGCTCATCGCGTGCTCCGCAGCGCCACCTCGAACGCGGTGCGCACGTCTTCCGCCGCGGATTCCTGCCAGACCAGCCGCACCCGCAGCGCCAGGTCGTCGCCGGCCGGTGCCCGGACCACGCCCGGGCCGTCCAACGCCGGGTCGGCGGTCAGCGCGAACGCCCTCCCGGCGGCGACCGCGGTGATCGCGTCGCGGTCCCCCGGCGCGGGGAGGAATTCGGGGTCCAGTCCCTTGGCGCGGAAGGTGTCCACCAGCAGGTCGAACGCGGCCGTGCCGTGGCTGCGCGGAGCCGTCGCGCACGCGAGCCCGCGCAGCGATCGGAGCACCGGCTTGCGGTCCTCCGGGATCAGCAGCCAGCGCGGGATCTTCAGGACCGGACCGGGCGTCAGCGCACCGATCAGCGCGGGGTGGTGCACCGCCGCGCAGTCGAGCCGTCCCGCGGAGACCGCGTCGACCAGGTCGACGGTCGAGGCGGTCGTGGTGATCACGGTGCGAGCGGCCGGATCCGGCGCCGCCGCCCGCACCGCCGCGGCGCAAGCGGCGACCTGCCAGTCGCTCAGCGCCGCGATGACACCGATGCGCACCGCCCCGCGGTTCTCCCGCTGCCGCCGGGCTTCTTCCTCGAACTGCTCGGCACCGTCGAGCAGGGCTCGCGCGCGAGGCAGCAGTTCAGCTCCAGCGGTGGTCAGCTGGACACCGCGCGATCCCCTGGTGAGCAGGGTGACGCCGAGCTTGGTCTCCAACCGCTGCACGCCCTGCGAGATCGGCGGCTGGGTCATCCCGAGCCGGTCGGCGGCGTGCCCGAAGTGGCCTTCCTCGGCGACCGCCACGAAGAACCGGAGATGGCGAAGCAGATCCACGATCCGATCAAACCACTGCGGGGAACCGGCTCAGCGCACCGGTTCCCCGCGAAACGTCCTGCGTCAGGCGCGAACGAGGGCGTTGGAGGTCTTGGTGGACGTCCAGTGCATGACCCGCTCCAGCGGTCCGCGCCCCAGGAACGGCCGCCACAGCGCGCAGAACACCAGGGACACCAATGCGAAACCGAGCAGCGGCAACCACGGTTGCGCCATCAGCGCCTCACCGGCGGAGTCCATCAGGATCTTCAGCGCGACACCCTGCGCCACGTACACGGTCAGGGCCAGCGCACCGACCGCCGACAGCGGCGCGAACAGCTTGCCCAGGTGGTCACCCGCGAACAGGCACACCGCCAGGACCGCCAGCGCAGCACCGGTCGACGCCACGATCTCGAACGACGTCCCGGAGTGGGGCGCGTTGATCAGCAAGAACGCCGGTGTGGTGGTGGGAGCGGTGCCGAAGCCCGTCATCTGCAGCACGTCGAGCGGGTCCTTGCCCATCTGCTCGGCGATCGGGCGCAGAGCCTCCAGAACCGGCTGCAGAGCGCGCATCCCGCCGAAGACGTTCAGCGCGAGCCACGAACCGCCCGCCCCGACCACGGCCAGCACGACACCGCTGACCAGCAGTCGCAGGCGCACCGCGGTCGACCGCAGGTCCAGCCGGCCGACGGCCAGGCCGACGAACACGAACGGCATCCAGGTCAGCACCGGGTAGGCGCCGTCGAGCAGCAGCCGCTGGATGCCCGCACCAGCGGTGGACAGCGAGGTCAGATCGGTGAACGCCAGGGCACCGCCCGCTGTCTCGCCGCTGAGCGCGGTGCGGAGGAAGAACGACGCGACCGGCCCGACGACCGCCCACACCGCCGCGACCACCAGCAGCACGGCGGGCCGCACCCGCAGGAACGGCAGCGCCAGCAGGAAGTAGAGCGCGTAGAACGAGAGGATCACCATCATCGGGACGCCCAGCTCGGTCATCGCCATGCCGAGCACGAAGAGGATCACCGCGCGCACGCCGATGCGCACCCGGTCCCGGCGCAGCTCCAGCCCCTGGTGCAACCGGTCGCCGCCGGTCAGCAGCGCCAGCGACACCCCGGCCAGCGTGGCGAACAGGATCGAGGCGTGCCCGTTGCTCAGCATCGCCAGGAAGTCGGCCGCGCCGCCGGCCGTCGGGTTGATCACCGCCGGGCCGATGTGCGCGACGAACATCCCCAGCACGGCCAGTCCCCTGGCCATGTCCACACCGTCGAGGCGGGTGCGCGCAGGTGCCGCGGTCATCCGGACCGTGGGCGCGTTGTCGTGGGTGAAAAGCATGCCGCGACGCTATGACCGGGAGCGCTGCGCGGTCGTCGCACTCCGGGCCCATTCGCCGATCATCCGCCGGGTGCAGGGAAATCACCCGCCGCGCGACGACGTCATACCCTGGGCGTACGACCCGGGGTTCATCCGGCGCACGGGCCGTTGCCATACGCTCGCGGCGTGGCAATCGAGAAGCTGAGCACGTCCTCGTCGAACACCGCCGAAGCACCGTTCGTCGGCTCGCGGCCGTCCTGGCTGGCGGGTTTGCCCAGGTGGGTGGTGCTGGCCGCGATCAGTGCGATCTTCTCGTTCCTCTCCGCCTGGAGCGTCCTGCAGAACCGGCCGGAGCTCCCGGACGCGCTGCCGCTGCTGGTCCCGGCGCTGGCCGGATCGCTGGCGCTGCTGGGGATGCGCCGGTTCCCGACCGCGGTGGCCATCGTGAACACGGCCCTGCACCTCGTGGCGCCGCTGGGGTCGCTGGCGCTGTTCCCCGCGCTGTACGCGCTGGGCGCCTACGGCCGGAAGAGCTGGCAGATCTGGGGCATCACGGCGATCAGCGCCCTGAGCCTGGTCCGGCTGAACGACATGTCCGCGCAGAACGCCCAGGCGCTCATCACCTCCATCGTCATGCAGGCGCTGCTCTACAGCTTCCCCGTCGTCATCGGCCGCTACATGGCCAGCCGGAGGGCGAGGCTGGTGCACTGGGTGGAGCGGGCCGAGCGGGCCGAGCGCGAACGGGCCCTGATCGCCGAGCGGACGCGCAGCGAGGAGCGCGCCCGCATCGCCCGGGAGATGCACGATTCGGTTGCGCACCAGGTGAGCCTGGTCGTGGTGCACGCGGGCGCGTTGGAGATGGTCGCCAAGAACGACCCGGAGAAGGCGGCCAGCGCGGCGGCGACCATCCAGCAGGTCGGACGCGGTGCGCTGGACGAGCTGCGGCAGATGATCGGCGTGCTGCGCGCCAACCCCGGCGACGACACCCCGGAACCGCCGCAGCCGAAGCTCGACGACGTCGAGAAGCTGGTGTCGGCCTCCCGCGAGGCCGGGCTCGACGTCGAACTGGCCATCACCGGCGACCGCCGCGACCTGTCCGACCAGGTGGAACGCGCCGCATACCGGGTCGTGCAGGAGGCCCTGACCAACGTCCACAAGCACGCCGGGGGCGCCCGCGCGACGGTCTCGCTCGAGTACCGGGAGAAGAAGCTCGCGGTCTCGATCCGCAACGGCCGCCCGGCCGCGGGCTTCCAGCGCAGCCTGCCCAGCGGCGGTCAGGGCCTGATCGGCCTGGCCGAACGGGTGCAGCTGGCCGGCGGTGAGATCAGCTCCGGCCAGCTGCCCGACGGCGGCTTCGAGGTGTCGGCCGCACTCCCCGCGCGCGAGGTCAGCTGAGCGCTTCGACGCGATCGACGGCGCGGGAGTCGGTCAGCCGCAGTCCGGTCAAGACGTAGGACAGACCGCGGTGCCCGGCCGTGGTGAAGATCGCGATGAGCGACGCCAGGCCGAAGACGAACGACACCAGCCACAGCAGCCCGCCGAGCTGCGAAAGGAGCATGTAACCACCGATGCCGAGCATGCTGCGGCCCAGGCGGGCGCCCGGTCCCGCCGGTCGCCCGTCGCGCGTCGTGGCCTGCAACCGCACGATGCCCTGCCCGAGGCTCGGCGCCTTGCTAGCCAGCGGGACGACGACCGCCAGCAGCGCCCACGGCACCCAGAGCCCCACGGCGCTCGCCACGTCGTGCCCTGGCAGCTCGGTGGGCGGGATGTCAGAAGTGCCGATCAGCTCACCGTGCACGGCGAGCAGGACCACGTTCGCGAACGTGCCGCAGAGGGCGGCGGTGAACTGGTACGCCAACAGGTCGCACACCATCGAGAGCAGCCGCCGGGACTTGGTGACCGGCCGCGGCTGTCCCGGGTCGACGTCGAGGCGCTGTCCCGGGACGGCGCGCAGCACCGGCGCGGCGAACGCGCCGATCAGCCCGCCCAGTCCGTTGGCCATCAGATCGTCCACGTCGAACAGCCGGTACGCGCACGGGTACAGGAACCAGACGCCGGTGACCTGCGTGACCTCGATCAGCAGCGAAACCCCCAGGCCGATGGCCGTGGTGGCCAGCACGCCGCGCTTGAACATGTACCGGACGAACATGCCCAGCGGTACGAACAGCGCCACGTTCAGCAGCACCTGGGTCAGCGCCGGGTTGCGCAGCGTGGCGGCGACCCCGGTGCCGATGGCGTCCTTCTGCATGTCGCTGAGGAAGTTGAACGGGATCCACTGTGGACCGCTCGTGCCGTACACCGCGCAGAAGTCCGGCCGCAGCTCGGGCAGCGGGAGCAGCACGTAGGCGAACAGCGCGAGGGTGTAGACGAGCCCGGCCAGGGCCAGCGCAGCGTTGCCCATGCCCAGTTCGCCACGTCTGCGGTACTGCCGCGCGACGTACGGAACGAACAGGACCACGGACAAGATGACCGCCAAGCCGACTGCCACCACAGCCGGAACCAACCGCGTGCTCAAAACTCCCCTACCCCGTGAAAGGAAAACGAGAACTGCGCAGGCACCAGTGCACTGCGAACGGACGCGAGCGATCCTATACGGAGCCGTTCGGAACGGCGCTCCGAACGGCTCCGGTCCTCATCGGACGGTCAGCGGTCGACGTTCAGCCCGCTGAGGATCAGCAGCACGCAGATGATGCCGTTGATCACCTTGTGCGACAGGAAGACCGCCACGAACTCGCGGATCGTCGCGCTCGGCCAGTAGTACCGCGCGGTCGGCGAACCGATCACCTGGCCGTTGACCTTCTCCGTCCGGGCGATCCCCGCGGCCCGCATGACGTGGAAGTTGTTGGTGACCACCAGGCAGCGGAAGTCCGGCTTCGCCGCCGCCATGATCGCCTTGCTGAACCGGAGGTTCTGGTCGGTGGTGCGCGACTGGTCCTCGACCAGAATCTGATCAGCGGGAACGCCGCGCTCGATCAGGTAGTCGGCCATGGCGCGCGCCTCGGGCAGGTCCTCGCCCGGCCCCTGACCACCGGAGGTCACCAGCAGCGGCTGATGCCCCCGAGCGCGCTCGGCGTCGAACACCTCGCGAGCCCGGTCGAGGCGGCTTGCCAGCAGCGGCGGCACCCGGGAACCGAACAGCCCGGACCCGAGCACCACGATGAAGTCGACATCGGTCTTGTGCGGGAACTTGCCGTAGACGAACGAGTACAGCAGGAAGCACACGAACAGGAACGAGACGTAGGACAGCACGTTGACAATGGCGCCCATGATCGCCTGGAGCAGCCACAGGTGGAAGTAGTTGGCCAGACCGCTCACCACGATCACGCCGATGATCCCGACGCCGGCGGCCAGCGACAGCAGGTTCGCCACCCGCCTGCCCTCGCGGCGCAGCATCGTGACCCCGTTGGCGATCAGGAACCCGGCGAGCACGAGCACCATCACCGGCATCAGGATGACCACCGCCATGAGGATCGCCACCGCGGCCCACTCCGAGGCCTTGGCGAGCGTGAACAGCAACCCGGCGGCCAAGAACATCAAGGCGAAGAACAGGTACACGCCGTTGTGCACCCGCCTGCGGTCGCGCAGGAAACCAACCGCGAAGATGGCGAACAGCACTCCGGCGATCAAGAAGAAGAACACCGCAGCAGGCTAACCGACCCTTTCCCCTCGGCCCGACCCCGCTACTTCTCCTCCGGCGGCCGCGGCGGCTTCCCCCGCAACGCCTCGGCCTCCCAGTCGCCGAACACCGGCGGAGCGACCTTGGGGATCTCGAGATCCTCCCACGCGTCCTTCCCGCTCCTGACGAACTTCCGCCCGTGCTCCTTCTCCTCCTCCCGCTGCCCCCGCCCACCAGACGAGGGGCCACCAACAGCAGCGCCGCCGGAACCTCCCCGCGCAGCGGGGCCACCGGCGCTCGCCGTGCCTTGGACCGGCGCGCCGCCGCCCGTTCCGGAACGCCCACCGCCACCGGGCTTACCCGGAACACCCCGTCCCGTCCCAGTCCCGCCGCCTCGCCCGCTACCAGGCCCGGGGCTGGGCGACTTCAAGCCTGCTCGATCGCCAGCTCCGCCCAGCGGCACGACAACTCCACCGACCACCCCGCCGCCCGGCCCGACCAGCCCCGGAGCGGGAACGCTTCCGCCGGTCATCGGATTGCCACCCGCAACAGGCGGCACCCACGCCGAATCGGCCTCGGCCGGCATCTCCGACATCGAGTCCTCCGGCGGCTGCTCGTCCGCCGTCACCGGATCTGCAACCGATTCCGACACCGGTACCGGATCAGCCGGTGTACGCGATGCCGGGAGCTGGCTCGTTTCCGTTCCGTCGCGGGTAACGCTCAGGTCTTCGTGGCTGCTGAGCGGCTCGACTTTGCTCACCGGAGTGGTCTCGGCCGCTGCGACATCAGCGGTGAACTTGGGTGGCGGCGCGAACAGCTGGAGACCGCTCACACGCTCGTTAGTGCTCTGCGTGTAAGCCTCGTACTGCTGCTGCGCATGCGCCGCGACCTGATCACGAATGTCCTCGTGCACAACCCGAACCCCGGATTTTGCCGCGAAGGCAACGGGATTGACGTAGTCGCTCCAGCCGATGTTGTCAGGCGGTACCTGATGCGGGGGCACGAAGGCGAAGCTGAAAGCCGATGACGCATCTACCTGCCGGTCCAGAGCGACACCGGTCGCGTAAGCGATGTCGGCCGCCTCCAACGTCGCCTTCGCCAGCGGAAGCACCGCCTCTCGCGCCTGATCAGCCGCACTGCCCTGCATCAAAACCTCGGTGTCCTTCAACACCCGCTCAAGTGCAGCAGCTGCGTCTTTGAACGCTGTGCCCACGTCCATCCAGGATTTCCCGGCGGCCGACAGCGAATCCACCCCGGGACCGCCTTTGACCTCTCCGTAGATCTTCGAGTGAACGAACTCCACCTGGCCCGGTCCGGTCCGGTCCCGCCCGCCGAACAACCAGTCGAACGCCCCCATCGCCGCCTCGATTCCTATCGTTCCGCAGGAGCTTCACCTTCAGCGCGAAGGAAGATTCGACAGCACCATCTCCGCGATCCTGTCGGACATCGCACAAGGATCGGAAAAATCGGGATTTCCACGCCCGTCAGGCCCGAGCTGAAAGCTCACGAGCACGATCTCGGTGTCCGACGTACCGACGACGATCCCGCAAGCCCCGCTGCTGACACCCTCGCGCACCGCCGGATATCCTGCGACCTGCGCAGTTGGCTCCCCATCAGCGACAACCTTCGCCGTGTACTTCAACCCATATCCTTGGACCGTGTTGGGGGCGACGCTGACCGTAAGCTGTTTGTTCCGCCAAAGGCAGGCCTGTTGTCCCCACGGCGTCGGCTCATACGTACCGGCCGGTAGAGCAGCAAGCTGGTCGCGCTGCTGCGGATTCAACAGCTGGCAAGGATCCGGGATGGCCTTGAGCTCTTTCGGTTGATCGACGCGGAATGGGTCATTCGCCACCGTCGTTGGACGACCGGCAATCATCTGTTCGGGCCCCCTGAACGTGGCCACGGCGAACCAACCGACTACGACTGCCACCAGCACCCCGGCGACCACTACGAACAAGAGCCCTGCGCCGCGTCGGGTCATCCCATGCTGCTTTCTTCATCGATGCGCTGGTGGTCCTGGATTGCCCGCTGCACCGCATCCCGAAATCCCAGGACCCAGTCGGCCAAGCCTCGAGCGAAGTCGTGCAAGTTCCCCTCGCCACCGCGGGCCCGTTGGCAAATTCTCTTGATCTCGTTGACCGTCGCATCATCCCAGAAAGGCGGCCCGGTCACCGAGAGCCTAGAAGCCGCGTTGTAAACATCTTCGTACTTAGCGCGAACTTCATCCAATCCGGCGAGAACTCGCGGAAGCTGATCGGGTTGAATGTGAAAAGTTTGCGCTCCGGATTCGATCAACGCCGCACCGGTGAGCGGGTGGAACGAGGTCAGACCCCCACCCTCAGCAGATGTTTCCATCGCTCGCCGTGGTGGAACTGGGGCACTCACACCTGATCGCCTCCTGAATCCCAAGGGGCAGTTAATATTGCCACGCAGAATCTAGAAACTAGAAGCAATGGCAAGAAGTTGCCTAGCACCGTCACTGTTCACACAAACGGGCGAGCTCGTCGTGGTAGATGCGCAACGAATCAACGATCAACTCCGAATCCCCTGGAGCGACTAGCACTTCCGCACCGGATGGCGGTTGCGGAATTTGCACAACACGCCCCGAGGAACCGCGATGCGCCGTGATCACCCACGGAGCGATGTGGTTTCGTCCCACGGCGTCCCTGCTCGCGACGTTGAACTGCCCGATGACTCGGTCGACTAGCGTCGCGAGGCGGCCCACTTCTCTGGCGTCGGCCGGGTCTACGTCCGCTTGGCCGAGTTCATAGGCGATCCAATCGCCTTGGTCCGCCTTGTGGTTCTCGGCTTCGAGGGCTGCAGCGGAGAGGATTTCGGTTGGTACGACTACACTTCGCCCGTTTGCCGGGTTGACATCGGGAAGGCAGTCCACGACCGATCGTTCCGCCTCGGCGGCAGCGACTTCATCGATCCATACGCGGTCACCTCTCAGGACGATGCGGAACGCCAGGTTGTTCACCGCCGCCATCGCGCGGGTTTCCGGCTCGTCGGGCGCCGTCAGGTACAGGTACGTCAGCGAGTGGCCGTAGGCCAGGGCGGACACGATCTCGTACCACTGGTCGCAAAGGCGCCCGCGGTCGATCCAGCCCTTGGCGCGCACGCTGTCCTCTGCTGCTTCCAGCACTGCTTTCGGGTCTTCCGGCTGGTCGAGTCCGCTGTCGCGGGACGTGACGAACGCCGGGATGTCGAACCTGCGCTGCGCTTCTACCGACGACACGCCCCCGGAGTCGTGGCGGGCCTTCTCGTGCCGCACGATCGCTCCGAATTCCCAGAAGCTGCACTCCACCCCAGACCTCGCAATGCCGCTCGCACGGATCTTCCGAGGATCTTCCAGGTTAGCCAGGAGTGCTGGAACGCATAGGGAAAGCCAGTTGTTTCACCGGAAAAGACCAGATGCCGTCAGTCCTTCTTCTTGTCGTCCTCGTCGATGATCTCGGCGTCGACGACGTCTTCGTCGCCTGCTTCGGGTTCCGCGCTCGGGGGTGTTTGGCCGTACATGGCTTGGCCGATGGCTTGGGACGTTGCCGCCAAGTGGTCGACCGCCGAGCGGATGCGTTCCACGTCGTCGCCCTTCAGGGCTTCGTTGACGTCCTTGATCGCGTCCTGGACCTGGGTGCGGGTGTCGGCCGGGATCTTGTCCGCGTTGTCGGTGAGGACCTTTTCCGTTTGGTAGACCAGGGTTTCGGCCTGGTTGCGGGTTTCCGCCTCCTCGCGGCGCTTCCGGTCCTCTTCCGCGTGCGCTTCGGCGTCCTTGACCATGCGGTCGATGTCGTCCTTCGGCAGCGCCGAGCCGCCGCTGATCTTGATGGACTGGTGGCGACCGGTGCCCAGGTCCTTGGCGGAGACGTGCACGATGCCGTTGGCGTCGATGTCGAAGGTGACCTCGATCTGCGGCAGACCGCGCGGCGCCGGCGGCAGGCCCGTCAGCTCGAACATGCCGAGCTTCTTGTTGTGCGCCGCCATCTCCCGCTCGCCCTGGAACACCTGGATCATCACCGACGGCTGGTTGTCCTCGGCCGTCGTGAAGGTCTCCGAGCGCTTGGTCGGGATCGTGGTGTTGCGCTCGATCAGCCTCGTCATGATGCCGCCCTTGGTCTCGATGCCCAGCGACAGCGGGGTCACGTCGAGCAGCAGGACGTCCTTGACCTCACCGCGCAGCACACCGGCCTGCAGGCTGGCGCCCACGGCGACGACCTCGTCCGGGTTCACGCCCTTGTTCGGTTCCTTGCCGTCGGTGAGCTCGCGCACCAGGTCGGTCACCGCGGGCATCCGCGTCGCACCGCCCACCAGCACCACGTGGTTGATGTCGCCGACCTTGATCCCGGCGTCCCGGATCGCGTTGCCGAACGGTTTGCGGCAGCGCTCCAGCAGGTCGGAGGTGATCCGCTCGAACTCGGCGCGGGACAGCGTCTCGTCCAGGAACAGCGGGTTCTTGTCCGCGTCCACCGTGATGTAGGGCAGGTTGATGCTGGTCTGCGAGGAGCTGGACAGCTCGATCTTGGCCTTCTCCGCGGCTTCCTTGATCCGCTGCATGGCCATCCGGTCCTTGGTCAGGTCGATGCCCGCGGATGCGCGGAACCGCTCGACCAGCCATTCGACGATCCGCTCGTCCCAGTCGTCACCACCCAGGTGCGTGTCACCGGAAGTGGCCTTGACCTCGACCAGCCCTTCGCCGACGTCGAGCAGCGACACGTCGAAGGTGCCGCCACCGAGGTCGAAGACCAGGATCGTCTGCTCCTTCTCGCCCTTCTCCAGCCCGTAGGCCAGGGCCGCGGCGGTCGGCTCGTTGATGATCCGCAGCACGGTGAGCCCGGCGATCTGACCGGCTTCCTTCGTGGTCTGGCGCTGCGAGTCGTCGAAGTAGGCGGGCACCGTGATCACCGCGTCGGTGACCTCCTCGCCCAGGTACGCCTCGGCGTCGCGCTTGAGCTTCATCAGCACGCGGGCGCTGATCTCCTGCGGCGTGTAGTCCTTGTCGTCGATCTTGACGGACCAGTCGGTGCCCATGTGGCGCTTGACCGACCGGATGGTGCGGTCCACGTTGGTGACCGCCTGGTTCTTCGCCGGTTGACCGGTGAGCAGGTCACCGTTCTTCGCGAAGGCCACCACCGACGGTGTCGTCCGCGAGCCCTCGGAGTTCGCGATCACGGTGGCTTCGCCGCCCTCCAGCACGGCCACCACGGAGTTCGTCGTCCCCAGGTCGATACCTACCGCGCGCCCCATCACGCACCCCTCTCGAGTCCCGCGAGGCCGACAACCTCAGTATGGGAACTGCGCGCAGGGGCGTCCACCTGGGCAAAGAGGTGCGCGAGTGGCGGGAGCGACCACCGCCGCTCACGAGGCCGGTTTGGCCCGGACGTGCATCCGCTCGCCCTGCGGGCCGAACAGGCTCAGGACTTCGACGGGCGCCTCACCGGTGCTGCCGAACCAGTGCGGGAGGCGGGTGTCGAACTCGGCGGCCTCCCCCACCTTGAGCACCACGTCGTGCTGGGCGAGCACCAGCCGCAGCTTCCCGCTCAGCACGTACAGCCACTCGTAGCCCTCGTGGGTGCGCGGGTCCGGTTCGCTGCGCGCCGGACCGATGATCATCTTGAACGCCTGCAGCCCGCCCGGCTGCTGGGTCAGCGGCACCACCGTGGTGGCGTCGCCGTGCTTGACCGGCTTCATCCGCACCCGCGGGTCGCCGACCGGCGGGGCGCCGACCAGCTCGTCCAGCGGCACCTGGTGGGCGTGGGCGATCGGCAGCAGCAGCTCCAGGCTCGGTTTGCGCTGCCCGGACTCCAGGCGCGAGAGCGTGCTGACCGAGATGCCGGTCTTCTCCGACAGCGCCGACAGGGTGCAGTTGCGCTGCTGGCGGATACCTCTGAGGCGCGGTCCGACCGCGGCGAGCACTTCGTCCATGACCTCATTGCAGAAACAGCAACAAGGTTTGTCAAGTCGGCCGGCACGCGCGCATCGTGGCTCCAGACCACCTCGGATTGGAGTGCGGATGACCGACCTCGACTGGGCCGCGATGGCCGATGTGATGGAGCTCGAAGGCGAGGTGAACCGCCCGTACGTGCAGCAGGCGCTGGCGGAGCTGGCGCACCTGGAACCGCAGCGGATCATGGACGTCGGCAGCGGCCCCGGCGTGGCCGCCTGCCAGCTGGCGGCGGTGTTCCCGCAGGCCCAGGTGACCGCGGTCGACGGCACGCCGGAGCTGCTGGTGCGGGCCGAGCAGCGGGCGAAGCGGCTCGGCGTCGAGCTGCGCACCCGGGAGGCCGAGTTCCCGGCCGGGCTCGACGAGCTGGAGGCCGCGGATCTGATCTGGTCGGCGCAGGCCGTGCACCACGTCGGCGACCAGCAGGACGCTCTGAACCGGATGGCGCGGCTGCTGACGGCGGACGGCGTGCTGGCGGTCGTGGAGGGCGGGTTGCCGACCCGCTGGCTGCCGAACGACCTCGGCTTCGGCCGCCCCGGCCTGCAGACGCGGATCGACGCGGCGATGTCCGAGCGGTTCAACCAGATGCGCGCCGAGCTGCCCGGATCGGTCGCGACCGCGGAGACCTGGGCGGACATGCTGCGGACGGCCGGGCTCGTCGAGGCGCGCAGCAAGACGTTCCTGGTGGACCGGCCGGCGCCGCTGGACGGCGACACCCGGCGATGGGTGCGCGGAACCCTCGAACGCTACCGCCACGGCCTCGACGGCCAGCTGGACGCCGAGGACCTGGCGACGGTGGACCGGCTGCTCGACCCGGCCGATCCGGCGGGCATCGACCGGCGCCCGGACCTGTTCCTGCTCACCGCCAAAACGGTCCACTTCGGACGCAGAGCGGCCTGAAAGAGCGCGATCTCGCGGTACTTCCCACCGCGAGATCGCGCCTGGGCTCACGAGGTCGCGGAGCCGCCCTGGGAGACGTCGTTGCCGCGCGGGTTGATCACCTGCGGCTGACCGGTGGCGTAGCGCACCGTGTCGCCGGTGCCGACGGCGATGATCTTCTGCGCCGAGCCGACCTGGACCGTGGAGTTGGCGCCCTGGACCTTGACCAGGGTGCAGGTTCCGTTCAGCGTCAGGTCGACGTCGCTGCCCAGCACGATGACCTTCCGCGACTGGCAGTCCTCGGTCAGATTGGTGCCGCTGTCCCGGACGATCAGCGGCTGACCGCCGTACTGCTGCCCCTGGAGGTTCCCGCCTTCGGAACCGTCGTCGAACTGCTCGGCGGCGTCGGTCGGCTCCTCCACGACCGGCAGCGGAGCAGCCGCGTCACCGGAGGAGACCGGCGGCTCACCGGGCATCCCGGCGAAGTCCGAGGGCGCCTGCTCGCTCGAGGAGCAGCCCGCGACCAGCAGCGCGGTCAGGCCGGCCCCGACCAGGACCGCGCCGAAGCCCCTCGCAGCGCCCGTCGCGCGCACCCGGGCTGAACCGTTCACCTGTCGATCTACCTGCATGTTCAACAAATTATCAACCACTACCGCAGGTCAGCCGACCAGGCCCTCCTAGGGCTTGAACGGGGGCGGCGCTGGGACCGGGTCCGGGATCGGCGCGCGCGGCGCGTTCTGGGAGCCGCGGACGCTGATCACGCTGCCCGGGGGCTCGTCGCAGCCGAGGTCCTCGTTGACCGGGCCGGGCGCCGTTTCGCTGCCCGGGCGGCGGGGCGTGCCCTCGTAGCCCCGGGTGCAGGCGATCGGGTTGAAGAAGTTCAGGACCAGCCCGAGGTGACCGGTGCCGTCCGGGGACAGCGTGTGCGAGAAGGCCGAGATGACCGGCAGCGCCACCAGCATCTGCTCCATGCCCGCCGTGCGGACCTCGGTGATCTTCATCGTGGTCAGCAGGTTGGCCGTCACCACGCCGAAGTCGGTGCCCGCGCTGTCCAGCAGCCCCTGCACCTCCTGGCTGGCGACCGGCGCGTCCCGGATGATCCCGCGCAGGTCCGGGTCGGACTCCTTGAGCCGCCCGGAGATCTGGCGCAGGCCGCTGCTGAACGACTTGATCTGCTCGCCCTGCTCCTGCTGGGTGCGCAGCACGACGTCGCTGTTGTTCAGCAGCTCCGTCGTCTGCGGCAGGTGCTGCTGGGCCGCAGCGGTCACCGAGCTGGTCGAGTCCAGCAGGCGTTGCAGGTGCGCACCGGTTCCGTCGAAGGCGGTGCCGACCTCGTCGACGACCGTGCGCAGGTCGTCGACCGGGACGCTGCCGACCAGCCGGTCCAGGTCGACCAGCAGCGACTCCGGGGGCAGCGGCACGTCGGTGCGGTCCTGCGCGATCACCGCCCCGTCCGCCAGGTGCGGACCGCCGTCGCGGCCCGGCCGCAGGTCCAGGTACTGCTCGCCGACCGCCGACCGGTTGGCCACCGCCGCCCGGGTGTCGGCCGGGATCGGCGGGGCGGCGTCGTCGATGTGCAGCTCGGCGTCGAGGCCGGAGGCGGTCAACCGCATCGCGGTGACCCGGCCCACCGCCACGCCGCGGTAGGTGACCTCGGAGTTGGTGAACAACCCGCCGGAGTCGGCCAGCTGCACGGTCACCGAGTAGCCGTTGCCGCCGAAGAACCGGTCCAGCCCGGCGTAGCGACCACCGGTGTAGCCGATGCCGACGACGGCCAGGACCAGGAACAGCGCCAGGTGCACCTTGGTCTTGCGGCTGAACATCACTGGCCTCCCAGCAGCGGCGGGACGGGGAGCAGCGGCTTCGAGCCGGGTTGCGACGGGCTCGGCAGCGGGAGCGGTGGCAGCGGCGGGGCCGGTGGCGGCAGCCGCAGGCCCGACTGCCCGGAGTCGCTGATGCCCGGGATCGGGATCAGCGGCCCGGAGGAGCGGGTGAGGTTCTCCACGATGCCGCTCAGGTCCAGGTCGAAGCGGACGTCGGCGTTGACGAAGTCGCCCTTGAGCGGCTTCATCACGTACTCCGGGAACGGGTAGGTCGCCAGGTAGCCGATGGCGTCGGGCAGCTTGTCGCCGGTGTCGGCGAGCTTCTGCAGCGTGGGGGTCAGCGCGCGCAGGTCGGCGAGCATGTCGTCCTTGCTGCGGTTGACGGTGTCGACCGCGACGCCGGAGAGCCGGTCCAGCGACTGCAGCATCCCCACCAGCTGGTCGCGCTGCTCGTTCAGCGCCTGCAACCCCGGCCCGATCTTGTCGAGCGCTTCGGACACCGTGCCGGTCTCCTCCCGCAGCGTCGTCGACAGCCGGTCGAGACCGTCGATGGCCCGGGTGATGTTCTCCTTCTGACCGTCCAACCTGGACACCGTCTCGTTCAGGTTGTTCAGCAGCGAGCGGATTTCCGGCTCGTTGCCGGTAAAGGCCTTGTTCAGCTCCCGAACGATGTCCTGCACCTGCGCCACCCCGCCACCGTTGAGCAGCATCGACAGCGCGCCGAGCACCTCCTCGACCTGCGGGTTCCGGTTGGTGCGCTCCAGCGGGATCACCGCGCCGTCGGCGAGCTGGGCGGATGCAGGTTTAGCGGGTTCGGCGAGTTCGACGAACTTCTCCCCCAGCAAGCTGGACTGGCGGAGCCGGGCGTCGGCGTTGGCCGGCAACCGCACGTCGCCGTTGACCGACATCCGCACCAGCGCCGTGGTGTTGTCCGGGCCGAGCTCGATGCTCTCCACCCGGCCGACCGGCACGTCGTTGACCTTCACGCTGGACTGCGGCACCAGGTCCAGCACGTCGGCGAACTGCGCGCTCACCTGGTACGGCCGGTCGCCCAGCTCGGCGCCACCGGGCAGCGGAGCGTTGTACAGGCCGGTGAACCCTCCGGCGGAGCAGCCGGACACCATGAACATCACCAGGACCAGCGCACTCCGCTTCATTGGCCGCCTCCCTTGCGGTTGGCGTCCACCAGCGGCAACGGCAGCGGCGGCAGTTGGCCCTGCTGGAGGTAGTGCATGGTCTCGCCGATCGAGGGCAGTCCGAGCTTGCCGTCGAGCACCGGCGCCACTTCGTCGCACGCCTTCTTGAGCTCTTCGGGCACCGGTTCCGGCATGGTGTTCTGGATCAGCTTGCACACCATCAGGATCGGCGGGTTGGTCAGCTCGTTGATGTGACCGCGCACGGTCACGCTGCCCGAGGCGGAGTCGTAGGCGTTGATGAAGTTCGTCGCGCCCAGCGGCGCCACGTCGAGCACTTCGCCCAGCGCCTTGCGCTGGTCCACCAGCGCCTGCGTGACGCCGGTCAGATTGTCCACATTGGACGCGATCTGCTCGCGGTTGTCCCGGATGAACGCCGAAACGTCGCCCAGCGCCCCCGAAAGCGACCCCAGCGCCGCACCCATCTGCTCCTGCTCGCTGCCGAGGAACCCGGCGACGTCGGCGAGACGCCCGTTGAACTGCCGGATCTGCCCGTCGCTGGCGGCCAGCGCGGCGGTGAACTTGTTGAGGTTGTCCACCGTGGCGAACAGGTCTCCCTGGTTCTCCTGCAGCGTTCCGGCCAGATCACCGAGCTGCTTGACGGTGGTGTTGAGGTCCGCGCCGTTGCCGTTCAGGGCCGCGGCCGAGGTGTTCAGCACGTCCGTCAACGCCCCGGTGTTGTTCGCCCCGTCCGGCCCGAGCGCCTGCGCGAGCGTCCGCGCGCTCTTGTAGAGCTCGTCGAGCTCGGCCGGGGTTGCCGTGCGGTCCTTCTGCAGCACCGCGCCGGAGGCCAGCTCCGGACCGCCGGAGTAGGCCGGGGTGAGCTGCACGTACCGGTCGCTGACCAGGCTCGGCGCCACCACCACGGCCTTGACGTCGGCGGGGATCTGCACGTCCTCGTCGACGTGCAGGTCCACCCGGACCACCTCGCCCTGCGGCACCACGGCGTCGATCCGCCCCACCTCGACGCCGAGCACCCGCACGGTCGACCCGGCGTAGACGCCGACGGCCTTGTCGAAGTAGGCGGTCAGCGGCTTGACCGTCCCGCTGAACACCCACCACACACCCGCGCTGACCAGCAGCAACAGCACGCACCCGAGACCGATGACCTTGCCGGTCAGCGTTCGGGGACGGGGTCGCGACTCGTCCGGTTCGGACATCAGCCACCTCCGACGGGTCGGCTCGGCACCGGGAGCTCGCAGGAGTTCGTGTTCGTCTGCAGCGGACCGGCGTTGATCGGGGGCGGGAACAACCCGCAGATGTAGCCGTCGAACCACCGGCCGTTGCCGACGGTGTTGTTGAACCCGCGCACGTACGGCGCCATCGCCGCGATGGTGCGGTTCAGGTTGTCCTGGTTGCGCTGCAGCATCTCGGTCAGCTGGTTGAGCTTGTCCAGCGTCGGCCGCAGCTGCGCCTGGTTGTCGGCGACCAGACCGCGCAGCTCGTCGGAGAGCTTCTGCGTCCCGCTCAGCAGCGAGGAGATCGCGCTGCGGCGCTGCTGCAGCTCGCCGAGCAGCAGGTTGCCGTCGGCGATCAGCCGCTGGACCTGCTCGTCGCGGTCGGCGACGATCTTGCTGACGCCGCTGGTGTTGCGCAGCAGCTCCGCCAGCTGCTGGTCGCGCGACGAGATCGTCTGCGACAGTGCGGAAAGCCCGTCCACCGCCTCGCCGAAGTGCTGCGGCGCGCCGCGGAAGGTGTCGGCGAGGGTGCGGAAGCTCTGCGCGAGCTGCTGGGTGTCGACCTGGTCGGCGGTGCGGGTGAGCTGGTCCAGCGCGTCGGGGATGTCGTAGGGCGCGGCGGTGCGCTCCACCGGGATCGGGTCGGACAGCTCCTGGTCGCCTTCCGGTTGCAGCGCCAGGAACTTCTCGCCGAGCAGCGTCTTGATCTCGATCCCGGCCCTGCTGCGGTCGCCCACCTCCGCGTCCTCGACGCGGAACGACACCAGCACCCGGTTGCCCTCCAGCGAGACGTCGGTGACCTCGCCGCTGCGGATCCCGGCGATGCGCACGTCGTTGCCCGCGGCGAGGCCGGCCGATTCGGTGAAGTACGCCTGGTAGGTGCGCCCGCCGAGCACCGGCAGGTCCTTGGCGAAGAACGCGCCCGTCGTCGCGCACACCAGCAGCACGACCGTCACCAGCCCGACGACCGCTTGGTTCCGCTCCCGCAACGGTTTCACGACTGGCACCTCTCCGGCATCTCCGAGGGCGGCGTGGGCAGGATCGGGACCTTGATGTTGAGGTCGGAGATCCCGACGGTGCCCGACATCCGGCACAGGTAGAAGTTGAACCAGCTCCCGTAGCTGACGGTCCGGGTCAGCGCGTTGAGCCGGTCCGGCACGGTCTGCAGGTCGTGCTCCAGCTTGGGCATGTCGGTGTTGAGCACGGTGGTGACCCGGTCGAGCTCGACGATGTTGCGCCGCAGCGGTTCCCGGCCCTGCTCGAGCAGATCACCGGTGGTCCCGGCCAGCTCGTCGAGCGCGGAGATGGCTTCGCCGACGGGTTTCCGCTGCTCGGCGAGCCCGGTGGTCAGCTGTTGCAGCGAGTTGATCAGATCGCCCAGCTGCGGGCCTCGCGCGTTGACCGCGCCGACCGCGGTGTTGAGGTTGTCGATCACCTGGCCGATCACCTCGTCCTTGCGGGCGAGCGTGGTGGTCAGCGACGCGGTGTGCGCGAGCAGGCTGTCCACAGTGCCCGATTCGCCTTGCAGCACCTGGACGATCTCACCGGAGAGCTGGTTGACGTCCTGCGGCGAGAGCGCCTGGAACAGCGGCTTGAACCCGTTGAACAGCGCGGTGAGGTTCAACGCCGGGTGGGTGCGCTCCAGCGGGATCTCCCCGCCCGGCGGCAGCACGTCATCGGGGTTGCGGATCGCCGCGTCCAGCGCCAGGTACCGCTGCCCGGCCAGGTTGCGGTACTTCACCGTCGCCGAGGCGTCCCCCGGCAGCTTGCGGTTCGCGTCGACGTCGAAGCTGACCAGCGCGTGCTTGCCGTCGACGACCTCCAGCCCGGTGATCCGGCCGACCTTCACCCCGGCCATCCGCACGTCGTCGCCGAGGTTGAGCCCGGAGGCGTCGACGAACCGCGCGGTGTAGGCGCTGGACGAACTGGACGTCTGCGCCGAGATGGTCATCGCCAGCACGCTGGTCAGCACCACCGTGACCAGCGCGAACAGCCCGAGCTTGAGCAGCGGCGCAGTGATCGACCTCATTTGACCTCCACCTCCGCTCCGCGGTACACCGGCCCGACCAGCAGGCCGCTCCAGCCGGGCACGTCATCCCGGGCCACGCCCATCTGCGGCGCGAGCAGCGTCGAGAGCAGGTCGCGTTCAGCCGACGAGTTCGCCACCGACTGCGTCGTGGTCGAGGCCGGCGTGGACCACGGGAACACCTCGTCGCGGTCGCGCGGCGGTTCCGGGAACGTCGAGCCGTCCTGCACCGGCCCGTCCGGCGGGTACTGCGGGAAGGTGTCCGGCGGCTCGACCCACGGGTAGCAGCGCGGCCCCCGCTGGTCCAGGTACTTCGGATCGTCCCTGCCGGGCACGTACTTGCCGCGGCTGCCGGTGATCTCGATGGTGAACTTGGCGATCTCCGGGTTCTCGCTGCCCTTGCCGAAGGAGCGCTCGCCGGGCTCGATGGAGTCCGCGAACTGCTTGAGCATGCACGGGTACTGCGGCGAGTACTCGGCCAGCAGTTCCAAAGTGGACCGCGACGTGCTGGTCAGGTTGATCAGGTTGTTCTTGTTCAGGTCCAGGAACCGGTTGAGGCTGTCAGCGCTGCTGGTGACGCCGCCGATCATGTGCTGGAGCTGCGTGCGCTGCTCGGCGATGGTCTGGCTGGTCGTGGTCAGATCTCCCAGCGCCTGCGCCAGATCCGGGGCGGCCTGGTGGTAGGTGTCGGCGACGTCGTCGATGCGCGAGAGGACCGACTCCAGCTTCGGCAGCGACGGATTCATCTTCTGCAAGTAGTCGTCGAGCTGCACCAGCGTGTCGCCCAGCTGCTCGCCGCGCCCGTCCAGCGCCTGCGACACCGCGGTCAGCGTCGTGGACAGCTTCTCCGGCTGCACCGCCTGCAGCACCGGCAGCAGCTCGTCGAGCACCTTCTCGACCTCGATCGCCGAACCGCTGCGGTCCTGCGGGATCACATCGCCGTCGGCCAGCACCTGCGAACCGGCGTTCTCCGGGATCTGCAAGGAAACGTAGCGCTCGCCGAACAACGTCTTGGGCAGCAGCCGAGCCGAAGCACTGGCCGGGATGAGCTCGGCCTGATCGGGCTTGAGCGCCAGGTCCAGCACCGCGTGATCACCGACCGCGCGCACGCCGCGCACCTCCCCGACCACCACGCCGCGCGCCTTCACGTCGGCACCGACGCGCATCTGGTTGCCGACCCGGTCGGTCTCCAGGCTCACCGCCACCACCGAGGTGAACGCCTTGCGGTAGACCGCGATGGTGCCCGCGAAGAACGCCCCTGCCACCAGCAGGAACACCGCCCCGAGCGCCTGGTAGCGGCGCCTGCTCCACCCGGCCCTCATCCGGAGATCCGCACGGTCGTGGTGGAACCCCAGATCGCCAGGCTGAGGAAGAAGTCCAGCACCGAGATCAGCACGATCGAGGTGCGCACCGCGCGCCCCACCGCGACCCCGACGCCGGCCGGGCCGCCGCGTGCGGTGTAGCCGTAGTAGCAGTGCGTCAGGATCACCGCGATGCTGAACACGATCACCTTGCCGAAGGACCACAGCACGTCCTCCGGCGGCAGGAACAGGTGGAAGTAGTGGTCGTAGGTGCCCGCGGACTGGCCGTAGAACCACACGGTGATCTGCCGGGAGGCGAAGTAGGAACCGAGCAGCCCCACCACGTACAGCGGGATCACCGCGGTCACCCCGGCCAGCACCCGGCTGGTCACCAGGTACGGCACGGTCCGCACGCCCATCACCTCGAGCGCGTCGATCTCGTCGGAGATCCGCATCGCGCCCAGCTGCGCGGTGAACCCGCACCCCACGGTCGCCGACAGCGCCAGACCCGCGGCCAGCGGCGCGACCTCGCGGGTGTCGAAGTAGGCGGCGATGAACCCGGTCAGCGCCGAGGTGCCCAGCTGGTCCAGCGAGGAGTAGCCCTGCAGGCCGACGACCGCACCGGTGGCCACCGTCATGCCGATCATCACGCCGAGGGTGCCGCCGATGACGGCCAGCGCGCCGCTGCCGAACACCACCTCGGTCAGCAGCCGCGCGGTCTCGCGCGAGTAGCGGCGCAGCGCGACCGGCGCGAGGGCCAGGGCGCGCAGGTAGAACGACAGCTGCCAGCCCAGATCGGCCAGCGCGTCACCAGGTCCGCGCAAGAAGCGGTTCCGCGCCGGGGAGGCGGCTTCGACGACGGCCATCGGCTCACAGCCCCTTCGGCGGCACGAGTTGCAGGTAGATCCCGGTGAGCACCAGGTTGATCAGGAACAGCAGCAGGAACGTGATCACCACGGCCTGGTTGACCGCGTCGCCCACGCCCTTCGGCCCGCCGGACGGGTTGAGACCGCGGTAGGCCGCGACCACGCCGGCCACGAACCCGTACAGCAGCGCCTTGAACTCGCTGATCCACAGGTCCGGCAGCTGCGCGAGCGCGTTGAAGCTGGCCAGGTAGGCGCCGGGCGTCCCGCCCTGCAGGATCACGTTGAAGAAGTAGCCGCCGAGCACGCCGACGACGCTGACCATGCCGTTGAGCAGCAGCGATACCAGCATCGCGCCGGCCACTCGGGGCACGATCAGCCGGTGGATCGGAGAGACGCCCAGCACCTCCAGCGCGTCGATCTCCTCGCGGATGGTGCGCGCACCGATGTCCGCGCACACCGCCGAGCCGCCGAAGCCGGTGAGCAGCACTGCGCGCATCAGGAACAC